>JAZODO010000097.1:0-1978 GCA_045597065.1 Acutalibacteraceae bacterium
TAGAAATTATGTAAACCTTAAAGGGTTATAATATAACCTTAACTTCGTCTTTAGAAATACATTTAAAGGCGAATATTCCTATTATATAAAGTGTTAGCGATATAGCACATATTAGCATTATGTAAACCAACAAAGAAAGGCTTGGAATAAGGGACAATAGTTTATCACAGCCAAGAGTACAAATAAGCGCAATTGATAGCGGCAACAAAATACTTTTAAAAATATTTATTTTAGCGTGACTTACTGTTATTAGTTTTATAGAATTCAGTGCACAGGTTAAAAGGTTTGAAAAATACATAATTCCAATAAAACCCATAACGCCGTAGCGCGGTAAAACAAGGGGAATAAGTAAAAGTCTAAGCGCGCTGTCACCTACCGACGAAAAAAAGGTAAAGCGTTGGCAGTCAAGTCCTTTTAAAATTCCGTCGCAAATGCCGTCAAGATACATCATAGGTACAATTGGTGACAAAGCGCAAAGCAAAAATCCTACGTCGTCCGATTTATATAAAAGCTTTCCTATTTTGTGACCCGCAACAAAAAATATTGCACCGCAAAAAACGCCTACTAGAAGCGTTAAGCGAATAATTTTTTCGGTAGCCACCTTAACCTTTTCGCTTTTTCTCAGAGCCATAGCCTCGCTCATTTCGGGAAGAAGTAAAACCGAAACCGAGGAAATTAATGTTGAGGGAAAGAAAAGGATTGGTAGCGCCATTCCTTTTATCATACCAAAAAGGGATAGAGCACCGCTTGAAAGATACGGGTTTTTTGCAAGATTTCGCGGCGAGATTATATTTTCTGCGGTACGAAGCAGAGAATTTAGGTATCTGCCCGACGTTATCGGTAGCGCTATGTGGTTTATGGCCTTAAATATTCTATAGGGCGGTCTTTTTCTGCCTGTACTTTGTACCTTAATAATATCTCTTTTATAAAGAATATATATAAAGAGGCAAGAAAGCGCCTCGGCAACCGTGTCACCTAGCATAACGGCGGAGAGTGTTACGGCAATACCTTTATGAGCAAATAACTTTAGCGCTATAATTACCGTGGCAATTCGAATTAACTGTTCGAAAATTTGCGAAAGGGCACTGGGCGTAGCTCTTCGTCTTGCGGCAAAATAGCCTCTAAGACATGAGCAAACACCCATAAACGGTAGAGAAACCGATGCTACCTTAATAGATAGCACCGCATTTGGCTGATTTAGGATAGTATCGGATATAAATTTAGCACCGAAAAACAAAACGACAAAGGAAAAAGCGGCAATTAAAAGGGTTAGAAAAATGCAACGTCTAAGTATTAGCTTTACACCAGATTTTCCTCCTAACGCTAATTCCTCGGTCACAAGTCTTGTAACGGCGGTACAAATTCCGCTACTGGCAAAGGTGGCGGCTAAAACGTATACCGAAAAGACTATCTGATAAAGTCCTACACCCTCGGCACCTATTTCGGAGGCTAGCCAAACCTTGAAAATTATACCTAAAAAGCGTAAAATAAGCCCCGAAACAGTTAAAACGGCGGCATTTTTTAAAAAGGAAGTTTTCATACAAGCAATCACCATTTAAAACTTATGTAAAAATAACAAAAACAATTACACCGGAGGTGTATTTATGAACTCACCATTAGCAGATAGACTTCGCCCTACAAATATCGACGAGGTTGCAGGTCAACACGCTCTATTAGACGAGGGCAAGGTGCTTCGTTGTATAATTGAATCGGGAAAAATACCAAATCTTATATTTTATGGGCCTTCGGGGGTAGGAAAGACCACCGTTGCTAAAATTATTGCCTCAAGATGCGGTAAAAAGCTATGCTACCTAAACGCTACCACCGCTTCGACCGCCGATATTAAGCAAATTGTAGCCTCAATCGGCAGTATTGATGCCGAAAACGGTATTCTTTTATATCTCGACGAAATACAGTATTTTAATAAAAAGCAACAGCAGATTTTACTGTCTTATATAGAAAACGGCGATATAACGCT
>JAZODO010000098.1:0-1610 GCA_045597065.1 Acutalibacteraceae bacterium
AAAGGCTTTTCTGCTTTCTTTATAGGCTTCTTATTATAAATAGTTTTAGTGGGGGAGAGTCCGCTATGTTTTTTACTGCTAAACTCTTTTGGAGAAACTCCGCTAATTCGTTTAAATGCGGCCGAAAAATAAGCCTGGTTAGCAAAGCCGGTAAGCTCGGCGGTAGTAGTAACGCTATTTCCGCTGATTAAAAACTCTTTAGCCTTTACTATTTTAATTAGATTAAAATAATCGTGCGCCCCAACCCCGCAAAACTCCGAAAACAAACGCTTAACCTGAGCCAGGCTAATTCCTAACCTTTCGGCTAAATCGGGTACTGTTATTTGGCCTAAAACGTTTTCCTCTAAAATATCTACGGCGTTACTAAAACGCTCTGTATTCCTAGTGTTTTCAGGCACTAGTGCCTTAGCGTTATTATAAAAATTAAGTAATAGTTCAATATAAGGGAAGAGTAGAGCCGAATCGTTTAAACTTAAAATACTACTAAATACAGTTAAAGCTTGTTCTTCTAAAACGGAAGCGCCGCCGGGAAGATTAAAATCGGTTTTAAAGGAATATGCTAAAACCTTTTCTTGCTCTTTTATATAACAAAACTCATTAGGCAAAGCTACAACTACCGAACCGTAGTTTAGTTTATAAACCCTACTACCTAATGTAATGACCGAATTTTCGCCATAAACTAAAATTAGCCTAAAACTGTCTATTACTAAATGGTCGTTATTATTTATTTTACTTAAATCTTTAATTTCTATACGATTAGATATAAAATTCATAAAAACCTCTAAAATATATAAAAATGGCTCAAATAAATTATACTACACATAAAAAAATAAGTCAAGCCTTATTTGGCTTGACTTATTTAAACTTTATAAGTTTTTATTTAATAATTTTAACCTTAGCGCCGTTACCAATTCCTGCAGCGTTTGCATCGTCGGTATCAATATGCATTTCTAAACTAAATGCTTTATTTACTCTAACCTGAACGTCGTAAAAGGTTGTTCTGCGTTCTCCGTTTGCTTCTACCGTTACGTAGTCGCCATCTTTAAGGCCGAATGCCTTTCCTTCTTCTTCGCTCATATGAATATGGCGGTTAGCAATAATACAACCTTCCTTTAGTGTTACAACACCTTTAGGGCCTACAATAGTAATAGGAGCAGAACCTGCAATATCGCCCGATTCTCTAACGGGAGGCTTAACCTTTAGGGTAAAGGAGTCGGTTCTCGAAATTTCAACCTGTGAAGCAGGGCGAACAGGGCCTAAAACTCTAACCCCCTCAATAGGACGAAGCGAAGGTCCAATAATGGTTAACTGTTCCTTACAAGCAAACTGTCCGGGTTGAGAAAGGTCTTTTAAAGGGGTAAGTTCATATCCCTTTCCGAATAGGGTTTCAAGGTCTTGTTTGCTTAAATGAATATGGCGGTTAGACACCCCAACGGGAACGGTATTGTCGCCCCCCGAAGTTTTTGTGCATTCAGCCATAACTCTATTTACTATTTCGGCAACAAGAGTAGAATCGTATGCCATAAAAGTTACTCCTTAAATTAAATAATGCGGAAACTGTCGGCCATAACGCAACGACGTTGGCGTGTAAAGCTTCTAGCCGAGGTAAT
>JAZODO010000099.1:0-2652 GCA_045597065.1 Acutalibacteraceae bacterium
GTTATAGGCATTATTTACGAAGCCAGACCCAACGTTACCTCCGACGCGGCGGCTATTGCTTTAAAGGCCGGTAGCGCGGTAATTTTAAGGGGCGGAAAAGAAGCCTTTAATTCTAACCTTAAAACAACCGAAATTATGCGAAGCGCACTTTTAAAGGCAGACCTGCCCGAAGATTTAATTCAACTTGTAACCGATACAACACGCCAGTCGGCCACCGACCTTATGACCTTAAACGGTTACCTTGATGTGCTTATTCCAAGAGGCGGCGCCGGTCTTATTAAAGCGGCGGTTGAAAACTCTACCGTTCCCGTTATTGAAACAGGAACAGGAAACTGCCACGCTTTTGTTGACGACTCGGCAAACATAAAAATGGCAACCGAAATTGTTTTTAACGGAAAGGTTCAACGCCCTTCGGTTTGTAACGCGCTTGAAACCCTACTCGTTCACAAAGATATTGCAAAAACCGCTCTGCCCGAAATTTGCGGAAAACTAAAAGATGCCGGAGTTCAGATTAGAGGTTGTAAGCAGGTTTGCGAAATTTTGGATTATGCCGTTTTGGCAACCGAAGACGATTTTAATACCGAATTTTTAGGGTATACTATTTCGGTAAAGGTTGTAAACGACCTTTACAGTGCGATAGAACATATTGATAAATATTCTACCCACCATAGCGAGGTTATTATTACCGAAAACGCCGAAAACGCAAAACATTTTACCTCGGCAATAGATAGCGCCGCAGTTTACCACAACGCTTCTACCCGTTTTACCGATGGCGGAGAGTTTGGTCTTGGCGCAGAAATTGGAATTTCTACCCAAAAACTTCACGCCAGAGGTCCTATGGGACTTAGCGAAATAACTTCGTATAAGTATATTATTTCCGGAAATGGTCAAATTAGATAATTTTATTAAAAATTACATTTTTAAAAGCTAAATAATCCCCTCGCTAAACGGTAACAATAATATCGGAAAGCGAGGGGATTTTATTATGAAAAACGCAATGGGTTTTGCGAAGGGTGCAATGCTCGGTGTCGCCGCAGGCGCTGCGATGACTATGGTTGGACGAATGATGATGCAAAACAAGGGGCATCAGCTTCAGAAAGGGTCGCATAAAGCAGTAAAGGCTGTTGGCGATTTTGTAGACGGAATTCAAACGATGATGAAATAGCACCCAAAAGAAAAGCACACCTTATAGAAGGTGTGCTTTTTGTTATAATTTAGCGGCTTTTTCTAAGGCATCGTCGATATGATTACAGAAGTTTTCAGCGCCTACTGCATCGTAAAAACCGGATTTTTGCATTGCATGAAGAGGTTGTTCGTTAACATGAGAAAGAATTAGGGTTATTCCCTTCTTTTGACATTTTTGGTGTACTCGTTCAAGGGCATTCATTGCGGTAGCGTCGACAGCCGGAACGGCTCGCATTCTTAAAATAAGACAACGGGTATAATCTTTAACCTTAATATCTAAAATTTTATCGGCTGCACCAAAGAACATAGGGCCGCTTATTTCGTAAACGCGAACATTTTCGGGAACCTGTTTTAAATCCAGGCTATCGGGGTCGTGTTCAGCGTCGGCATATTTCCAACCTGTAACGGCGGCCTCTTCGCTCATACGCTTCATAAAGAGCATAGCGGCAAGAACCATTCCAACCTCTATCGCAACAACGAGGTCGAAAACAACCGTTAGACCAAAGGTTATAAGCATAACGATAATATCGCTTTTAGGGGCGCTTTTTAGTATTCTTATAAATTTACGCCATTCGCTCATATTGTAGGCTACAACGAACAAAATAGCGGCTATAGCGGGCATAGGAATAAGTTTTGCAAGAGGCATTAAGAATAAAAGTACCAAAAGGAGAACCAGCGAATGAACCATACCTGCAACGGGGGTTCGGCCGCCATTTTTAGCGTTAGCGGCGGTACGGGCAATAGCGCCTGTTGCGGGGATTCCGCCAAAGAGTACCGAAGCAATATTACCAACACCTTGGGCAACGAGTTCGGCATTAGAGTTATGGCGAGAGTGAACCATACTGTCGGCCACAACGCAAGAAAGAAGCGATTCGATAGCGGCCAAAAGAGCTATTGTAATAGCGTCGGGCATTAAAGAGGCTATGTTTGAGAAACTAAAATCAATTCCGGAAAAAGAAAGTTCAGGAAGGCCTGTTTTAATGTTTGGGTAAAGGTCGCCAATGGTAAATACATTTTCTTCCATTCCGGGAATAAATTTTGCCATTAAGGCTCCAACAACTACCGCAACTAAAAATGCGGGTAGGCGTTTTTCTATCTTTGGGTAAAAAATAATTATTAAAAGACAAACTGCTCCGACTACGAGCGATTGCCAAGAAAAGGTGTTTATAGATTCTATATTAGCCTTTATTTTTTCAAAGGTTTCGATAGGTTTTACACCTTCGGCGTAGGAAAGACCTAAAAAGTCTTTAATTTGGCCTATAAAAAGGGTTATTGCAATACCTGCGGTAAAACCTGTTGTTATAGTATAGGGAATATACTTAATTAAAGAGCCAAGTTTACAAAGACCTAAAATAACAAGAATTATACCTGCCATTATGGTTGCTATAAAAAGGCCGCCCATTCCTTTTGTTGCTACAATACCTGCAACTATTGTTGCGAAAGCGGCGGTAGGACCGGCAATTTGAA
>JAZODO010000100.1:0-4594 GCA_045597065.1 Acutalibacteraceae bacterium
GGAGTTCGAATCTCCGATAGATCACCAATAAAAACCGCACGAACTTGTGCGGTTTTTATTTTTTATTTAAGTGTTATGAAACTATTATTTTATTGACAAATACTGAGCTTTAGAGTTATAATTATATGAAATAATATTTAGGAGTAAATAAATGTCTTCCAAAAAATTATCGACAATTACACCCGAAATAGAAGAACTTGCGAAGCTTTGTTGCGAAAACGACAAAATTGCTCCCGAACTCTTTATTGAAAATAAAGTTAATCGTGGTTTGCGCGATGCGAAGGGTAAAGGCGTTTTAACCGGTCTTACCGAAATTTCTACTATTTATTCTTCGCGCGAAATAGACGGTGTTGTTACTAATATTGACGGCGAGCTTTATTATCGTGGTATCGACATAAATGAGCTTGTAGATGGTTTCTTAAAAGAAGACCGTTTTGGTTTTGAAGAAACAGTTTACCTTTTATTATTTGGTGAACTACCTAACGCTACACAACTTGCCGACTTTAACAAACTACTTGCAGCTAACAGAGCGCTACCTAAAAGCTTTGTTCGCGACGTAATTTTTAAAGCTTCTAACGGCGATATTATGAACTCACTTGCAAGAAGCGTATTAACTCTTTATTCCTACGACGATATGGCTAACGATACTGATATCCCTAACGTACTTAAACAGTCTATTCGCCTTATCGCTTCCTTCCCCTTAATGGCAATTTATGCGTATCAAGCATATATTCATTTTAGAAAGGGAAAACCTCTTGTAATTCATAACCCTAATCCTAAACTTTCTACCGCAGAAAACATTTTAAGTATTCTTCGCCCGGACAATAAGTACACTAAACTTGAAGCTAAAATTCTCGACCTTGCTCTTGTACTTCACGCAGAGCACGGCGGCGGTAACAACTCAACCTTTACCGACCGAGTAGTTACTTCTTCGGGAACCGATACTTATTCTGCTATTGCGGCTTCTCTTTGTTCCCTTAAAGGCCCTAAACACGGCGGAGCAAATATAAAGGTTTGTCAAATGTTCGACGCTATGAAGAAAGAAATCCGCGACTGGACAGACGAAGAAGAAATTCGCGATTATTTAAAGCGTATGCTTAATAAAGAAGCCTTCGATAAATCCGGTCTTATCTACGGTATAGGCCACGCGGTTTATACTGTATCTGACCCCCGCTGCAATATCTTTAAAAACTTTGTAGAACAACTTGCAGTTGAAAAGGGAAGACAAAAAGAATTTGTTTTATATTCTAATATTCATAAACTAGCTCCCGAGGTTGTTGCAGAACATAAAAAAATGCAGAAAAAGGTTAGCGCTAATATCGACTTCTATAGTGGTTTCGTTTATTCAATGCTCGACCTTCCTCACGAACTTTATACTCCTATATTCGCAATTGCTCGTATTGCGGGTTGGAGTGCGCACAGAATTGAAGAACTTGTAAATTCAAGTAAAATCATTCGTCCTGCATATCAAAGCGTTCAACCTGAACGTCCTTACACCAAGCTCGAAGATAGATAAAAAAATCCGATGTATCAAATGATACATCGGATTTTAATTTTAAATCATTTCTTTAAGACGGTTATTAATTTCAACCAAGAATGTTTCGGTATCAACCGTACGCTTGTTTTCAATAGTAGAAAGGGCAGCTAGGTCGCCTGTCATTACACCGTCTTCAATCGTTTTAATGGTTGCAGATTCAAGTTTGTTTGCAAACTCGCAAAGTTCGGGGGTGTTATCAAGTTCGCCACGTTTGCGAAGAGCGCCTGTCCAAGCGAAAAGGGTAGCTACACTGTTGGTAGAAGTTTTTTCTCCCTTTAAATGCCTGTAATAGTGTCTCTGAACGGTTCCGTGAGCTGCCTCGTATTCGTACACTCCGTCGGGAGAAACGAGCACAGAGGTCATCATAGCGAGCGAGCCATATGCAGTAGCAACCATGTCAGACATTACGTCGCCGTCATAGTTTTTACAAGCCCAAATGTAACCACCATTAGAACGTACTACACGAGCAACTGCATCGTCGATAAGGGTATAGAAATATTCGATTCCGGCGGCATCAAACTTTTCTTTGTATTCTTTTTCGAAAACTTCGGCAAAAATATCTTTAAAGCGGTGGTCATATTTTTTAGAAATAGTATCTTTAGTAGCAAACCAAACATCTTGCTTGGTATCAAGCGCAAAGTTAAAGCAACTTCTTGCAAAAGAAGCAATAGATTCATCCTTGTTATGAACACCTTGAATGATTCCGTCGCTATCGCCAAAATCGTAAATTAAAGAACGGGTTTCATTACCGTTTTTATCGGTACAAACGAGTTCGCATTTTGAACCCTTTTCTACCTGCATTTCGGTGTTTTTATAAATATCGCCGTATGCATGACGAGCAATAGTTATAGGTTTAGTCCAGGTAGGAATAAAAGGAGTAATTCCTTTAACAATAATAGGTGTTCTAAAAACAGTACCATCTAAAATAGCACGAATAGTTCCGTTAGGAGACTTCCACATTTCCTTAAGGTTATACTCTTCTACACGAGCAGCGTTAGGAGTTATGGTAGCGCATTTAACAGCAACACCATATTTAAGGGTAGCCTTAGCAGAATCTACTGTTACCTGGTCGTTGGTTTGGTCTCTATATTCAAGGCCTAAATCATAATATTCAGATTTAAGGTCGATATAAGGATAAATAAGAATATCTTTAATCATTTTCCAGATAATTCTGGTCATTTCGTCTCCGTCCATTTCAACGAGAGGCGTTTTCATTTGAATTTTATCAGCCATTGTTTTCTCCTTATACTATTTGCTTAATTTTTCTTTTGTGTAACTTAAAAGACCGCCGGCTAAAACAATATCGATAGCGCGGCTAGAAAGTTCGCAAGTAACCTTAATT
This sequence comes from Acutalibacteraceae bacterium, assembly GCA_045597065.1. Classification (GTDB taxonomy): domain Bacteria; phylum Bacillota; class Clostridia; order Oscillospirales; family Acutalibacteraceae; genus SFWF01. The sequence continues at coordinate 2,880 of JAZODO010000100.1, forward strand.
TCTTTACCGTTTGTAAGGTTTTTAACGGTTAGATTTCCGCCATTCTTAATTCCTTCGATAATACCTTTCATAGATAGTTTATCGCCAAGAGAAATATTATCATAATCTTCTTCATTTACGAAATTTAAGGGAAGAATTCCGGCATTTATAAGGTTTGCTCTATGAATACGAGCGAAAGATTTAACTAAAACTGCTTTTACTCCTAAATGTAAGGGGGCTAAAGCTGCGTGTTCACGGGAAGAACCTTGGCCATAGTTTGCTCCGCCAACAATAATACTTTGACCTAGCGATTCAGCGCGTGCGGGGAATTCTTCATCGCAAACAGTAAAACAATGTTTAGAAATTGCGGGAATGTTAGAACGAAGGGGAAGAATTTTTGCGCCAGCAGGCATAATATGGTCGGTAGTAATATTATCGCCAACCTTAAGTGAGCAATCACATTCAATATTATCGCTTAAAGGTTTAGTAGTAGGGAAGGGCTTAATGTTAGGACCACGAAGTATTTCGATAGAATCCATTTCTTCAACAGTTGCGGGCTCAACAACCATGTTATCGTTAATTTCGAATTCTTTAGGTAATAAGAATTCGGGCATATCGCCAAGTTCGCGAGGGTCGGTTAGATAACCGGTAATTGCAGAAGCAGCAGCAACTTCGGGCGATACAAGATAAATTTGTCCGTCCTTTGTACCAGAACGACCTTCGAAGTTTCTGTTAAAGGTCCTAAGCGAAACGCCCTTAGAGTTAGGCGATTGACCCATACCAATACAAGGACCGCAAGCACTTTCAAGAATACGAGCACCTGCATCAATCATATCGGAAAGCATTCCGTTTTTAGCAATCATATTAAGAACTTGTTTAGAACCGGGAGCGATTGCAAGTGAAACAGAAGGGTCAACTGTTTTGCCTTTAAGAATATAAGCAACCTTGCTCATATCTAAAAGGGAAGAGTTAGTACAAGAACCAATGCAAACTTGGTCTACCTTTAATTTGCCAAGCTCTTTTACGCTTTTAACATTATCGGGCGAATGAGGACAAGCAACCATAGGTGCTAGTTCAGAAAGGTTGATTTTAATAACTTCATCGTAAACTGCGTCTTCATCGGCTTTAAGTTCTACCCAAACTTCTTCGCGTTTTTGAGCTTTAAGGAACTCTTTGGTAATTTCGTCGGAAGGGAAGATAGAAGTTGTAGCGCCTAGTTCTGCGCCCATGTTTGTAATAGTAGCGCGTTCGGGCACAGAAAGGGTTTTAACACCTTCGCCTGTATATTCAATAACCTTTCCTACGCCGCCTTTAACCGACATAATACGAAGAACTTCTAAAATTACGTCTTTTGCAGCAACCCAGGGGCTAAGTTTACCGGTAAGTTCAACCTTAACGATTTTGGGGTATGTAATATAGTACGCACCTCCGCCCATAGCAACGGCAACGTCTAAACCGCCTGCGCCAATAGCTATCATACCAATACCACCGCCGGTAGGAGTATGGCTATCGGAACCGATAAGAGTTTTACCGGGAATGCCAAAACGTTCTAGATGAACTTGGTGGCAAATTCCGTTACCGGGGCGAGAAAAATAAACGCCGTGCTTTTTAGCAATAGAACCTATAAAACGATGGTCGTCAGCATTTTCGAAGCCGGACTGAAGGGTATTATGGTCAATATAAGCTACAGAACGTTCGGTTTGAACGCGAGGAATACCCATAGCCTCAAATTCAAG
>JAZODO010000101.1:0-2401 GCA_045597065.1 Acutalibacteraceae bacterium
CTGATAGACTTATGAGTTTGCTCAATATCCCAAGGGCAACCACCCGGACTTCTAAGCGCAGCCATTATTTTTAAAAGCTGAGCAATAGTGTATGTTCCGTTTGAACCCTCTGCAATTATTTTTAACATATTTTACTCCTAAAATCAACAGTTTTTTGTGAAATCAACACATAATTAGGCTTAAAAGCCAAAATACTATAGGCATTTTTGGTTATTTTAAGCAAAGTTTTAATTTTTATTTCCACAAAATGGGAAAATCGAAGAATTTTTTCACTCCATCAACAAAGAGTTTTACCAGTACTTCTTCCCTTAAATTGTTCATATTAGTGTAGTTTTCATCGGCATCGTTGCCCGCATCATCGGAGATTCTGCGAATAGCGGCAAAGGGGATTTCGGCTTGTTCACACACGTATGCAACCGCCGCAGATTCCATATCGCAAGACATCGCGCTATATTCATTTTTAAAGAAATTCTTCTTTTCATCGTTTGCAATAAAGCTATCACCACTTACGGCAACGCCCTTTTTAAGGCAAGGGTAAATTTCACAAAATATCGAAATTAGGTTTTCGTCGCCCTTATAAATATAATTTTGGAGCGGCTTTTGACAGGGTTTATAACCTAAAGGAGTAAGGTCGAAATCGTGTTCGATGTACTCGGTTCCGATAGTTAGTTCTCCCCTTTTTATGTTACTTATTCCTCCCGAAAGGCCGGAATTTATAATAATATTACAACCATTTACTGCAAGAAAGGTTGCGGCAGCGGCGGCGTTTACCATTCCTATTCCGCAAAGAATTGCGTGAACAGTTATAGTTTTTTCACCTTTTGAAAAGGAGAAAATATGACCTTCTCTTTTATAAAAATCGCTTCGTTTTGCGCAAAGGCTTTCGGCCATATCGCGAAGAGGGGCATATTCCTCTTCATCGGCCACTATATAACCAATTTTAAGTTCGTTTAACATAATAGTCCTCTATTCGTAAAGTTTTTCTCCGCAAACTGCGCAGTAGGATGAATCTATATTATTAGCCGCACCGCATTTACTGCAAGGTTTTTGATTTTTTATGGTTAAAATTTCGTTTTGAATCTCTTCGATTTGAGCCATTCTTGCAGAAATTTTACTACCTAGAATGTCGCTTTTGTCTAAATTTAGTTGGTTATTACTACGAATAGCGCTATAACAAAGTTTACCTAGTTCTTCGTAGTGTTTAGATAAACGAGATTGCATAACCGAAAGTTCATATTTTTGTTTTTGGGCAGCAACAACATCACCGGTTTTTTTATATGCCGATTCAAAAACTTCTTTAGCTGTAGTTAAAATATTATCTAAATCCATAAAAACTCCTAACTTTATATTAAGGGATATTTGGTATAAAACTCGGCTATTCCTTGTTTACGGCTACACATTTCATCGAAACGGCTTATATATTCATAAGGGTATTTAAAATTAAAAATACGCTCAATAGAGTCGCCGCCGGGTTGGCGTAGTTTTGTTACTGCCGAAGCGCCGCATGCAAGAATTGTATGAGTTTCATCCATAATGAAAACGTTATAAAGGCCTTCAAAGCCTTTTTTTGCATAACCTACGTTTTCAAGGTTACCTACCGTTTTGCTTTGGCGGTACATATAATAAGGAACTATGCCCTTTTCGGTTAAAACTTTACGGGCATAACGAACCATCTCAGAGGCCGTTTTACCCACCTCGATTTCGGGGAGTTGGTCGTTTATCGAAAGGTTTGAAGCCTTTTTAATTGAAAGAGAATGAACGGTTATGCTTTCAGGGTTTAGGTTTAATAAAATATTAAGTGTATTTTTAAAACTTTCTACAGTATCGGTAGGTAGGCCTGCGATAAGGTCCATATTGATATTTTCAAACCCTAGTTCTCTAGCCATTTTAAAGGCAGTAATGGTTTGCTCGGCGGTATGATTTCTACCTATTGCTTTTAAAACGTTATCGTTCATTGTTTGGGGGTTTACGCTAATTCTTGTAGCGCCGCCCTCTTTTATTGCAAGTAACTTTTCTTTGTCGATAGCATCGGGTCGACCCGCTTCTACAGTATATTCAAATATTCCGCTAAGGTCGAAATTTTCGCTAATTGCCGACATAACCGTTTTAATTTGGGCGGCATTCAGGGCAACAGGCGTTCCCCCGCCGATATAAACGGTTTCTAGTTTTAAATTTTGTTCTTTTGCGATTTGGGCCGTTTGTTTAAGTTCCTTACAAAGAAGAGAAACATATTCATCTATAAGTTTTCCCGCTTTATCTACCGAATGAGAAACAAAGGAACAATAAGAACAACGGCTAGGGCAAAACGGTACCGACACGTAAAGGCTAAAAGAGTTTTTACTGTTTTTAGCAATTATAGCGTGTTCGGGTTCAACAGTTTCTTCGCAAAGGGAGATTTTTT
>JAZODO010000102.1:0-6195 GCA_045597065.1 Acutalibacteraceae bacterium
CTTATGCCTACCCCCAAGGCCGGTACTGTAACACCCGACGTTGCTAAGGCCGTTACCGAAGCAAAGGCCGGTAAGATTGAGTACCGTCTCGACAAAACCAACATCATTCACTGCCCCGTAGGTAAGGCTTCCTTCGGCAAAGAGAAACTCGAAGAAAACATCGATACTCTTATGTCCGCTATTGCAAAGGCTAAGCCCGCTGCAGCAAAAGGTCAGTACATCAAGTCCTGCACCGTTGCTACTACTATGGGACCTGGAATTAAGGTTGCTACTTCTAAGTACGCAAATTAATTTTTGATAATTTTGCGTAATACTTCGTCGCTGGTGTTTGCGTGTACTTTTGTACAACGCGGCACACCGCTTCTTGTCTTACACAAAATTTTCTAAAAAATTAAACTTTCTTTAAGTTTATCTTGACAATACAGATTTTCTGTGTTATCATCTTTAAGCATCCAAAGACAGTAGGTCGCTTATGCGATAAGGTTTACCGCCTACCGAGGTAATGCGAATAGCTTTTATTAAAGTATTATTCTGCCTGTCCTCACCGTCTTTGGAGGACAGGTTTTTTAATTCACTAATTTCGGAGGTGAAACTTAATGCCAAACGCAAAAGTTCTCGAAGCAAAACAGGCAGCCGTTGCTGCTCTTTCTGCTAAAATTTCCGACTCTGTTGCCGGCGTACTCGTTGACTACAGCGGAACTTCCGTAGCAGACGATACCGTTCTTCGTAAAGAACTTCGTGAAGCAGGTATTGACTACAGCGTTATTAAGAACACCCTTATCAAACGTGCCATCGCTGGTACCGACCTTGAGGGTCTTGGTGAAGTGCTCGAAGGAACTACCGCTCTCGCAATTTCTAAAGAAGACCACACCGCAGCTGCAAGAATTCTTCAAAAGTTCAGTGAAAAACACGAAAGCTTTAAAATTAAGGGAGGCTACTTAGACGGCAAAGCAGTAGACGTTGCTACCGTTGAAAGTCTTGCAAAACTTCCCACAAGAGATGTTCTTCTTGCAACCGTACTCGGTGCTTTCCAAGCACCTATGGCATCCTTCGCTCGTGCCGTACAGGCCATCGTTGACAAAAACGGCGAAGCAGCCGCAGAATAATTTTTAAAAAACTATAATTTATATTTGGAGGAAAATAAAATGGCATCTGAAAAAGTAACAGCTATCATTGAAGAACTTAAAGTTCTTACCGTTCTTGAGCTTTCTGAGCTCGTTAAAGCAGTAGAAGAGGAATTTGGCGTATCTGCAGCAGCAGCTGTAGCAGTAGCAGCTCCCGCAGCAGGCGGCGCAGCAGCAGCTGAAGAAAAGACCGAATTCGACGTAATCCTTGCTAACGCAGGCGCTGAAAAGATTAAGGTTATTAAAGCAGTTCGCGAAATCACCGGTCTTGGTCTTGCTGAAGCTAAGGCTCTCGTTGATGGCGCTCCCAAAACCCTTAAAGAAGCTGCTTCTAAAGACGAAGCTGAATCTATCAAAGCTAAACTCGCTGAAGTTGGCGCTACTGTTGAACTTAAATAATTTAAGTTTTCTAAAAATAAAACCGAGTGTTCTTTTGAACACTCGGTTTTTTATTTTTTACTAAAACATTTGGGCTAGGGCTACAACAGCCGACATAGTTATAATCGAAAGTAGCGTAGATGTTGCAACAAGGTTTACCGAAGTTTTAATATCGTTTTCATATTTTACCGCGAAAACGGTTGTTACTGCCGCAACAGGTGCGCTGGAAGCGATAACAAGCGAAATTAAAACTACTCCCCTTATTCCGCAAAGAACTAAAATAAATAAGGTTGCCAACGGAATTACAATTAGGCGAAGCGCTATAACAACGTAGGTGCTAATGTTTTTAAATGAGGACAAAATATTGCTTCCCGCAAGGTTAAAGCCTATTACCATCATAGCAAGGGGTGTGTTTAGTGCCGCCATAAATTCTAGGGTTTTGTCTATAGGTAGAGGCAGTTTCGCCGAAAAGAAAAATACCAAAAGGCCTATCGTAACCGCTATGATTCCGGGGTTTAAAAGAAGTCGTTTTACCGAAAGGGTTTTAATGCTTCCGGTAGAACAAACCAGCCCGTAGGTCCAAAGAACAATATTAAATACCGCAACACAAGCCGAACCGTAAAAAACGCCTTCGGGGCCTAAAACCGCCTCTTGAAGAGGTATTCCCATATAACCTACGTTAGAAAATACTACCGCAAAACGCAAAACCTTTGTTTTTTCTTCGGGTTTTCCTCTAAATATAATATGAACTAAAATGGCCGTTACCGCCATAACCGCAAAAAAGGCAATAAAACAAACAATAAGTCCGCTTAAATGTTCTTTGTCAAACGGGGTGTTAAAGGAATTGATTATTAAACAAGGGGTTACGAAATACATAACTATTTCGCTAATTACCTTAGAACCTTCAACGCTTATTAGTTTGGTTTTGTTACCAACAAAGCCAAACCCCATTAAAATGAAAAGAACAAAAACCTGAATAAAAACGGTATAAAAGTTGGTTAAAAAGAGGCTCATTCTATTTCACCGAAGAAAGGAAGCGTAAAAAGGCTTTTTTGCCATCGGGGGTTCTTTTATAAACGCCGGCATGTTCTAAAACTGTTGCAAAAACCTTTCCTACTTCCAGTTTTAAAATTTCGTCTATATTTTCGGCGGTAATTTGGTAGTTAGGTTTAAACTCTTCTACCCAAGCTGCGTGGGATGCGGTGAGTTCGTTGGCCGTTAGGTCTTCGCCATTTATAATAGCTGCGCTAAGTGCGGCTAGTTCGGCTTTTAGTCTAGCCGGTAAAACCGCAAGCCCCATAACCTCTATAAGACCGATGTTTTCCTTCTTTATGTGGTGAAGTTCGGCGTGGGGATGGTAAACGCCCATAGGATGCTCAGGGGTTGTAATATTATTTCTAAGAACAAGGTCTAGTTCGAAGTTTTCGCCGTTCTTTCTTGCAATAGGGGTAATAGTGTTATGAGGTTCATTATTTGTATTTGCAAAAATGAATGCCGATTCGTCGGTATAACCGCGCCAAGCGTCTAGAATTTTGTCGGCAAGGGCGCAAATGCGGTCGGTATCTTTGCCGCTAAGGCGAATAACCGACATAGGCCATTTAACAATACCTGCTTTAATATCTTTAAAGCCATCAAAAGTAAATTCGGTTTCAACGGGCGCTTTTGCCATAGCGAAGGTGTAATGGCCGCCTTGGAAATGGTCGTGGGTTAAAATGGAACCGCCAACAATAGGCAGGTCGGCATTAGAACCAACAAAATAGTGGGGGAAAGCCTTTACAAAACTTAAAAGTTTTCTAAAAGAATCATGGTTTATGGCCATAGGGGAGTGTTCGCTATCAAACACTATACAATGTTCGTTATAGTAAACGTAGGGCGAAAACTGCATCATCCAATCTTTACCGTTTACCTTAACGGGTAGAATACGGTGGTTTTGACGGGCGGGATGATTTACGCGGCCGCTATAACCTTCGTTTTCTTTACAAAGCAGACATTTTGGGTAGCCTGCTTGGGGCATATTTTTGGCCGCCGCAATAGCCTTTGGGTCTTTTTCGGGTTTAGAAAGATTAACCGTAATGTCTAATTCGCCATATTCGGTAGAGGCAACCCATTTCATATCTTTCTTTATGCGGTAACGGCGAATATAATCGCTGTCGCAAGAAAGTTTATAATACCAATCGGTAGCCTTTACGGGGTCTTCGGCATAAAGTTCGTTAAACCTTGCCCTAATAAAGGAGGGACGAGGGGTTAAAATCCCCATAATCTTAGTATCGAAAAGGTCTTTATAGGTTGTACTGTCTTCTATAAGGCCTTTTTCTACCGCAAAATCTAAAATACCCTTTAAAATGTCTTCAAGTTCGGCATCTTCTACCACTTCAGGCTCGGTATAATCGGTAAGAGAAAGGGCTTCAAGTAGAGCGTTTAAAATATAAACGCGGTCACACTTTTCTATAAGCCCGGTTTTTTCCCCGTAATTTAAAAGCTCGGTAATTTTGGTGTTAATCATTCTCATTCCCCTATATAATATATTTATTTAATTATATATCTAAATTATATTATAGTCAATTATTTTAGAATTGTATAAAGCCCAAAAGTGTGTTATAATGTAACAAAAATCAGAGCATTTTTTATAGGAGAGATATTTTATGCAAAAAGTTGCCGTAATCGGGCTCGGAATAATGGGCGGTTCAATAGCAAAAGCCCTTAAAAAATCGGGCCAATATTATGTTGTTGGCTATAACAGAACCCTTTCGGTAGCAGAGCAGGCGCTAAACGAGGGCGCGCTAGACGAAATTTGGAACGGAACTTCTCAACTCGACTCCGATATAACCATTCTAGCCGTAAACCCAAACGTTACCTTTAACCTTTTTAAAACCCTACCCGGGCTAGTTAAAAAAGGCAGCATTGTAACCGATATTTGCGGCGTTAAAGAAGATGTTGTAGAGGCGGGGGAAGAAGCCTTTAACAGCGTAGGCGTTTATTTTGTTGGCGGCCACCCTATGGCAGGCCGCGAACGTAGCGGCTATGGTTTTTCTACGGCCGACCTGTTTTTTAATAGAAGCTACATTTTTACCGAAACTAAAAACACTAATAAGAAAGCCCTTGATACCCTTTCTAAACTAGCGCTCGATATCGGTTGTAGCGACGTTACAATAACCTGCCCCTCTCATCACGATAAAATGATAGCCTATACCTCTCAAATTCCTCATATTTTGGCAGGTGCTTATATGAATTCGCCAACAAGCGCTACCCACAAAGGCTATTCGGCCGGCAGCTATCACGACGTTTCGCGTGTTTCTTCGGTAGATGAAAACCTTTGGTCCCAGCTTTTTTTAGCTAATAGAGAAAATCTCCTTTACGAAATAGATATTTTACTTAGAAATATAGAGTCTTATAAAGACGCTATCGAACATAACGATATTGCTCGTCTGTCGGGAATAATTAAAACGGGCAGAATTTTAAAAGAACGCGATATTATAGTAAACGGCAACGAAAAACCGCACAAATTTGGTTAAAGAAGGTATATATTATGCGAAAACATAATCTTTCAATGCTTTTAGATTTATACGAAATGACAATGGCAAACGGTATTTTTCAAAGCGATATGCGCGATACCGTTACCTATTTCGATATGTTCTTCCGCCGTGTGCCCGACAAGGGCGGCTTCGCAATTATGGCAGGGCTGGAACAGTTAATGGAATATTTTGAAAATCTTCGCTTTACCGAAGAAGATATTAACTATTTAAGGTCGTTAAATCTCTTTTGCGAAGAGTTTTTAGATTACCTTAAAAACTTTAAGTTCGAATGTGATGTTTGGGCCGTTCCCGAAGGAACCCCAATCTTCCCAATGGAACCTATCGTTACCGTAAAAGGCCCCGCAATTCAGGCCTTTTTGGTAGAAACAATGGTTCTTTTAACCATAAACCATCAATCGCTTATCGCTACAAAGGCTAACCGAATTTGCTCGGTAGCGGGGACCCGCCCCGTATTAGAATTTGGCGCCCGTAGAGCCCACGGTTACGATGCTGCCTACTATGGCGCTCGCGCCGCAATAATCGGCGGTTGCAAGGGAACTTCTAACGTTAAAACGGGACAAGACTTTGGCGCAACCGTTTCGGGCACAATGGCCCATAGTTGGGTTCAACTTTTCCCCGACGAATATACCGCCTTTAAAACCTATGCCGAAAAATACCCCGATAGTTGTACCCTTTTAATCGATACCTTTAACGTTTTAAAATCGGGTCTACCTAACGCTATTAAATGTTTTGATGAAGTTTTAAAACCAAAAGGTTACCGCCCTAAAGGGATTAGAATAGATAGCGGCGATATAGCCTATCTTTCTAAAAAAATTCGTAAAGCGCTCGACGAAGCGGGCTATCCCGATTGCGCAATAGTTGTTTCTAACTCGCTCGACGAATACCTTATTAAAGAACTCGATACCCAAGGCGCTAAAATTTCTTCATTTGGTGTTGGCGAACGCCTAATTACCGCGTCTAGTGAAGCGGTATTCGGCGGAGTATATAAACTAGCCGCCGTAGAATACCCAAACGGAGAAATTGTTCCTAAAATAAAGGTTAGCGAAAATATTGCAAAAATTACCCTACCGGGCGTTAAAATTCCGTGGCGCCTTTTCGATAACGAAACGGGTAAAGCAATAGCCGACGTTATTTGTTTAAGTGACGAAAAAATCGACGAC
>JAZODO010000103.1:0-4875 GCA_045597065.1 Acutalibacteraceae bacterium
AAAGCAAAAAGAAGAAGAGAAAATGCGTAACAATATTCAAATCGGCGATGAAATTTTAACTATCGGCGGTTTCTACGGAAGAGTAGTTTCTATTAAAGAAGATGCTCTCGTTATTGAGTCTGTTAGCGACCATACTAAACAAAAAATTGCTCGTTGGGCAGTTCAACAAAACTTAACCGTTCACGACGAAGCGTAAATTAAATTTTTAAAGCAGGTAGGAAAACCTACCTGCTTTTTTCATATCTTTTTTTATCTTTTCATATGCTTTGTTGGAGGGATATATTATGAGTGGCGAGATTAAATATAATTTAAACGAAAAACTGGTAATTTACGGGTTATCTTTACTTGTTGGAATAATTTTGGTAATAGCTTCAATGTTTTTAGCTTCTTTGCTTTGTTTAGCGGCTGATTTGCCCGAATCATTGTCTTCGCCCATTTCTGCGCTTTGTGTGGGTGTAGGCGCTTTTTCATCAGGTTTTCTGGCCTCTAAAAAAATTAAATCGGGCGGTGTTTTAAACGGTGCAGTTTGTGGTGTGATTCTTTATGCGTTGGTTTTTCTATTATCTTTAATTTTTAGCGAAAACGGTTTTTCCGCTATTTCTGTTTTACACCTTTTAATTATTCTTATTTCTGCAATGATAGGCGGAATTTTAGGCGTAGGAGCGGCGGCTAAAAGAAAGTACATTTAAAATTTAGGTGATATCTTTTGAAAAGGGTTAAACTTGTTTTAGTTTTAATATTTGTTGCTGCGGTTAGTTTAAATGTTGTAACAATAGATAAGAACAATTATAAAATGGCTTTGGCAACAAGTACCCCTAGTAAAACCGTAGTTTTAGACGCGGGACACGGCGGATTTGATGGCGGAGCAGTAGCAGATGACGGAACCTTAGAAAAAGATATAAATCTTTCAATAACTCTTAAACTAAAAGCCTTTTTAAAACAAGGCGGTTTTAACGTTATTACTATTCGCGAAACCGATACAGGAATCGAAAATGATACTAGCCAAACCATAGCTAAACGTAAGGTTAGCGATATGAAAAAAAGACTGGAAATAATTAACTCTAACCCCGATGCACTTTTTGTTAGCATACACCTAAACAAGTTTACAACCTCTTCGGTAAAAGGGGCACAAGTGTTTTACTCTAGTAATAGAGAAGAATCTGAAACCTTGGCCGAAGCCGTTCAAAAAAGCGTAAAAAGTTTACTTCAACCCGAAAACAAAAGGACTATAAAGTCTGCCGACAGGTCAATTTATTTACTAAAAAACGCTAAAATTCCGGCGGTAATTATTGAGTGCGGTTTTTTGAGTAATCAAAAGGAGCTTTTGCTTCTTAAAACCGACGAATACCAAAAACAAATGGCTTTTTCAATTTATTGCGGTATTTTAGATTATAATAATTTTTAAAACACTATTGAAACCTTTTTAAAATGATGTTATTATAATTTTAAATATTGTTTTTGGAGTGAACAAATGGCTTCTAAATTTAAAACAGTTTATATTTGTTCTTCTTGCGGTTTCGAAAGCCCAAAATGGGTAGGCAAATGCCCTAAATGTGCCGAGTGGAACACTATGGAAGAAGAGGTTATAACTAGCGCTAAAACTGCTGCTGTTAGTTCGGTTAGAACAAATTTTGTAGCCGCTAAAACCATAAGCGAAATTACGGTAGAAAACGAACATAGGTTTAAAACTAATATTCCCGAACTTGACCGCGTTTTAGGCGGAGGAATAGTTAAAGGTTCGGTTTCTCTTATTAGCGGCGACCCGGGAATCGGTAAGTCGACAATTCTTCTTCAAATTTGTAAAAATATATCTAAAGATTTAAAGGTTTTATACGTTTCGGGCGAAGAATCGGCCGTTCAAATAAAACTTCGCGCTAATAGGCTGGGCGTTGTTTCTAATAATGTTTCTATTATGGCTGAAACCGATGTACAAGCCATTTGTGAATATATCAAAACCGACAAACCCGACCTTGTTATGATAGACTCTATTCAAACTATGAAAATAGAAGAACTTTCATCTTCTTACGGAAGCATAGTTCAGGTTAGAGAATCGGCAAATATGTTTTTAGGGGTTGGAAAAAGTTTAGATATTCCTATTCTTATTGTAGGCCATGTTAATAAAGGCGGCGAAATAGCCGGCCCTAAGGTGCTTGAACATGTTGTTGATACCGTTCTTTATTTTGAAGGCGAACGCAATCAGTCTTACCGAATTTTAAGGGCGGTTAAAAACCGTTTTGGTTCTACTAACGAAATCGGCGTTTTCGAAATGACCGAAAATGGTCTTGTTGAGGTTGAAAACCCTTCGGCAATGCTTTTATCGGGAAGAATTAGTAATGTTTCGGGTTCGGCTATAACCTGCGTTATAGAAGGCACACGACCTATTTTAGCCGAAGTTCAAGCTCTTGTTACTACAACCGGTTTTGGAAACCCCAGAAGAATGGCTACAGGGTTCGATTATAATAGATTTAATCTAATACTGGCGGTTCTTGAGAAACGCGAAGGGCTTTATTTTTCAAGCCTAGACGCCTATTTAAACATTGTAGGCGGATTAAAGTTAGAAGAACCTGCCGTAGACCTTGCGGTTGCAATGGCATTAGTATCGGGAGTTCGTGATTTTCCAATTCCCGAAGATATGGTCGTTTTGGGCGAGGTTGGCCTTTCGGGCGAAATTAGAACTGTGCCTCGAATTCTTGAAAGAGTAAAAGAAGCCCAAAGGCTTGGTTTTAAGAAATGCGTTATTCCTAAAGCCTCATTAAAACAACTTTCATCGGTTAAAAACGACATTGAGTTAATTGGTGTTTCTACCTTATCTAGTGCAATATCTTTACTAAAATAATTAAAGACCGAAGTTAGGTTTATCCTGACTTCGGTCTTTTTAATATTTTATTATAATTTTAAAAGTTTAATTGCTTCGCCAGATACAAAGGTTATTATAGCACAAATTAAGGCTAAAACCCAACCTATAGGTGAAGGTGTGCTAACTGAAATTAACGAACCTATTGGAGTTAGCAGGTTTAATAAGTATACAAATAAACTAATTGCGCAAAAAGCGGGAACTATTAACGAATTAAACGCGCCTTTAAATAGTACAAAGTTAGTTAAGCTTAAACTTAAAATGTGTAGTATTAAGCTAAATGCGACTATAGAAAATGCTACAGCGTTTGCGGTAGATAAATCAGTTTTTACTGTAACAGCAAAACCAATAACAGTAAAAATTGAAATAATAAACGACGGCGCAAAAAGTCGAATTAAAAACGTTTTATCAAAACTTACATTAGCCTTTCGTGCAACAGCAATTGGTGTTTTAGAACCCTGTGTTAAAAAGCTAATACAAGGTAGCGCGAGCGATAAAACGGATAAAACAAGTATTCCTGCAACAGAAAGGGGAGATTTTCCCGTAATAAGCAACCCAAAAATAATTGTAGCAAAAAGAGTAAGGTTAAAGGTGAAATAATAGCTAAGACACCTTTTAACGTTTTCAAAAACAGCGCCACTTTCTTTAATTGCTTTTACAATAGAACTAAAGCGGTTATCATCAACTACAATTTCCGAAGCGTCTTTAACAAGGTCGGATGCAGTACGACCAAGAGCGCAACCGATATTAGCATGTAATAGTGCCGGCGCGTCGCCCAACATATCGCCGGTAACTAATACGTTTTCGCCAAGGCTTTGTAAAATGCTAACGATTCTGAGCTTATCTTCGGGGGTAATACGAGCGAAAATAGAATATTTATGAATATTTTCGGCTAACTCCTTATCGCTCATAGTTTCTAGTTGTTCGCTGCTTATAGCAGAATCTTTGTCTACGATTATACCAATTTGAGTAGCGGTGGCAATAGCGGTATCAATATGGTCGCCGGTTACCATAATAACCTTAATTCCGGCGTTTGAACATTCTCTATAAAGTTTAGCAGATTCTTGGTCGATTTCGTCTTCGAAACCAATAATTCCCATAAAACTTAAATCATTTTCAAGTTCTTCGCTATTTGGGTTTGCGGGGATTTCATAAAGTTGTTTAATTGCAACGGCTATAACTTTAAGTCCCGATTTTGCATATTCATTAACAATTTGGGCGGCCTTTTCTTTTTCAATGTTACTACAACGGTCAATAATAACTTCGGGAGCGCCCTTTATTATTGCAATAGGGCTACCGTTAATTGCAGTAACGGTTGTCATAACCCTTCTTTCAGAGTCGAAGGGAAGTTCTGCAAGGGTTGGATACATGCCGTCAATATCTGCTTTACTGGCGCCAATATTTGCTATACAAGCCTTTTCAATGGCTCGTTCAATATTATTGGTATGGCGCTCTGTATGTTCGCTATGGCTAAAATTACTACAAATTAAAGCAAGTCTAAGAACGGAACAAACCGATTCATCACATGATTCTTCTTTTATATTTATAGAACCATTACCGCCAAAAACCTTTAAAACGCTTAAGTTTTCGGTTGTTAAGGCGCCTGTTTTATCGGTACAAATTACCGATATATCTTTTAACTTTTCAATAGTTTCGGGGTTTTTAACCGAAACTCCATTAGATTTTAATCTAATGGTAGAAAGGGTAGTAGAAAGCTTTAAAAGCGTTGGAATAGCCCAAGTAAAGGTTGCAGCAAAAGTAGTAAGTCCTAAAAACAAATGATAGGTTACAATATTTGCAAAATTTTCGGTTGAAAAAAAGTTTGTAAGTATGCCAAACAGGAAAATTGCAACAAAGAGTATAAGCGAAGTTGTGTTACATGCTTTTTTTATCTTTTCAAGTTTTGCGGTAAGTGCGCTTTCGTAAGTGTTAACCGAAAGAGCAATATTTATTTGATGTGCAATTTCGGTTGATTCAGCAGTTTCGGTTACAACGGCAAGACATTTTCCGTTAACAATAAC
>JAZODO010000104.1:0-16173 GCA_045597065.1 Acutalibacteraceae bacterium
TGGCCAAGTGTTCTTAAGAACACTTGGCCAAACCTTCTGCTTTTTATTATACTGCTCGTTCGATTATTGCTACCATAACCGTTATATCGTCGTTATGATTATCGGTTCGGCGCCGCTTGGCAGAGTGCGCGAGGTGTTCGGCCAAAAGTTTTGGGTCGGATTGCCTAAATGCCTCTATTTCGGCACAAATCCAATCGGTACCTTCGCCGGTTGCTCCGTCGGACATTAAAACTAAAACATCGCCCGGTTTTAGTTTTAGGGTTGCTCGGTCGAACCCGACTTCGCGAAGAATTCCAACGGGCAGTGATGTGCTTTTAGCAACTCCGCATTTACCGTTTCGCCTAATAATTGTTGGGGCGGCGCCTGCCTTTAAAAGGTCTACTCTGCCTGAAAACAGGTCGACACAAGAAAGGTCGATGGTTGCGAGCGATTCGTCGGTAGACTTAAAGAGCATTGCCGAATTTAAAATAGAAAGGGAACTGTCGAACCCGAAGCCCGCCTTTATAAGCCGCGTCATAAGGCCCGAAGCCATAGCGCCGTCTACCGCGGCGCGGCCCCCCGTTCCCATTCCGTCGGAAAGGAGTATAAAGGCGCGGCCTTTTGAGTCTAAAAAAGTGCTGTATGCGTCGCCGCTTATTCCCGAGGGCGAAGCGGCAATTTGGTAAACACCTGTGTTTAGGGTGAGTTCGGCTTTTTCGGTTATGGTTATAAAGATTTTGCCTCCTGAACGGGTTATAATAGGCGGTTCAAAATCGCGGTCGCAACAAATTTCTATTTGGCGAAGTAGTTTCATTCGGCTAAAATTAGTTTTTGTAAATTCCTTAACTATTATTTCAACCGTCATTCTACCGTAGCGGTCTACTCGGCAACAACATTCGTCGGGCCTAATGTCTATGTTTTTAAGGGCTTCGGAAATTTTGGCGGCAAGTCGGTCATCAAAGGCTTCTTCGCGGTCTAGGTCGGTTGCCATATCGCGTAGCATAGAAGAGATTCCGCTAAATTGTTCCGAAACAACGCTTCGAACATCGGCAATACGGCTTTCGGCCGCCATACGCGAAGCGTAGTCGCTATAATATTTAAAAACGGCCTGTTTTACCTTGTCGGGTCTAAGGCAACGGCAAAGGAAATCTTCGGGGGGAACAATTTTTTCGAGGGAAGAGCCTTCTTTAATAGATTTTATAATTTCTAACATAGAGGAAACCGTGTCGGGTTTTTTTGTTTCCCAACATCCGGTACAAAGGGAACAACCCGAGCAAGCTTCGGTTTCGATTCCGTTTAAAACCCAATTAAAGTCGGGAGTATTTATGCGCGAAAGTTCTTTAGCGACAGTTTCTACCGTGTCGCTAACGTCGGCAAGGGCAGAAGCCGCAAAATTAAGCCGCATTGTAACGGTTTTTTTCATTCCGTTTTCTAAAGCCGTTTTGGTAGGGGGCGATAAAAGTTTACCCGCCTTTTGGGCTACCGTTTTAGGAATAATTAAAAACAAGGCCGCCCCAAAAAGCGAAGTGATAAGCACTGCTGCCGAGTCGGCAAGGTTTAACTCGACCGAACTTGCTACAACTGCCGATAAAATAAAAGCCGCTACTTGGGCGTATTTTCCAAGCGAAGAAAAGATTCCGCAAATAAGCCCCGCAACCGAGAGAGATATTGCCATATTAGCCCCGAGCCCCGAAAGAGCGGCGGCAAAGCCCGATATTACTCCGCAAACCGCGCCTGAAAACGGGTGCCCAAAACGGGAGGCTAAAAGTATAAAGCAAACGGCAAAAACCGCGCCTACCGAAATGCCCGAAGGGGCAAAAGACATAAGGCCCAAAAGACCAATGTTTACCGTTATTAAAAGACAGGCCAATTCTAGCCCTTTAAGGCCGTTTTTAACCCCTTTAAGGGAAAATGCTTTACTTATAAAATAAGCGCCGGAAAGGGCCAATACGGCCTCACAAACCGACAACACACTGCCCCTAGTATCGCCAACGGTTGTAACAAGGCCGGTAAAAAGGGTAACTATTCCTGCCGTTATGGCGCAAAGGATTGGGCGCGATGCCAGTTTTGTTACAATCGAGAGTAAAGCCTTTATAGCAACTATTGCTAAAAGGGCGGCCAAATACCTAAAATAAACCGTATCTATTGGAGGGAACATATACCCTATAAACGAACCAAAAGCGGCGGCCGCCAAATAGTCGGCAGGAACTGCCGCAGCGAAGGCTAGTCCAAAGGGTAAAATTTGCCCTAAAACCGACCCGTGGGCCATTAAAAAACCAAGCCCTAGGCAAAGTATGTGCCTAGCCGCTTCTTTTAAAATATCTAAAATTTTAATTTCCCCCAAATTAAGCCTGTCCCTTACGCTTTCTTTCATTTTAATTCTCCTTATGGCGCAATTTTTCAGTCTTATTAAAATTATAAATGAAAGGGGGTAATTTTTATGTAAAAACACGGTGTCGAAAAATATATTTAGTAAACGGCATATGGCAAAAGAGGGAATATTGCTTTTTATATTATTTTAAAGTATAATATATAAAACGAGTAAAAAGGAGAGGCCTAAATGAAGAGAATTTTTGCCTTGATTTTGGCAACTATGTTAATTTTATCCCTTTGTGGTTGTGGCAATAGCGCCCCAAATAATAGCCAAAATGTAAATACCGAAAACGATTTTTCAAGCCAAGAAACCTCAACAAGCGATAAGGCTTCCAGCGACATTGTATCTTCTGACGAAAGTTTTGTAGAAAGCAGTTCGGAAAACGAGGGAACAGAAAGCGTTACCGAACAGTCTTCATCTACCGAATCTTCACTGCCGCCTCACGAACATAGTTATATCGCCGCCGTAACTACCTCTCCTACCTGCACCGAAGCGGGAATAAATACCTTTACCTGCTCTTGCGGTAGCAGTTATACCGAAGAAATTTCGGCAAAAGGGCATCTTTGGAGCGGTTGGGGAAATACGAGCGACAATAACCCCAAAAGAATGTGTCTTAATTGCGGAGCAACAGAGAAAAAGAATGTTGTAAATCTTCCTATTATAGAATCAAAAGACTATTTTGATGAAGAATAAAAAATTAAACATAAAACCCCGTGGAACATTCCACGGGGTTTTGTGTTAGGCACACACTAGCACTATTGCTTATTTTAAATTACTCTTTGTTTTCGTTTTTCTTGTTTTGTTCTTTTTTATTTTGGTCGTTTTTATTTTGGTCGTTTTTGTTGTTATTGTTGTTCTTATAGTTTTTGTTTTCTACCATTAAGGTTCACCCCTCTTTCACAAATATCTTTTGCAAAAACGGGGCAAATATTCAAAAGGCTAGTCTTCGGTTTTTTCGTTTATTATATAGCGTGGGCGATTTTTGGTTTCCATATATATTTTACCAATATATTCGCCAATAACGCCAATACAAAGAATTTGAGCGCCGCCAAAGAAGCAAATTAGCGCAATTATAGAAGACCAACCAGCAACGGTACTGCTATAAAAGTGGGCAACGATAGACCAAATAATTCCCGCAATACTAAGCAGAGTTACAAAAATGCCAAACATAGTAATAAGGTGAATAGGTTTGGTAGAAAGGCTTGTAATTCCGTTAAGGGCCAGGCGGAGCATCTTTTTAAGGGGGTAGTGGCTTTTTCCGGCAACGCGCTTTTTACGGTCGTAGAAAACGCTTGTAGATTTAAAGCCAACAAGAGGAACCATACCTCTAAGGTAGATATTAACCTCTTTAAATTCAGCCAACGCGCAAAGGGCCTTAGAAGACATAAGACGGTAGTCGGCGTGGTTATAAACCGACTCAACGCCAAAACTGTTTAAAAGTTTATAAAAAAAGGTGGCCGAGGTGCGTTTAAAAAGCGAGTCGCTTTTACGGGATTCTCTAACCCCGTATACTATTTCACACCCGTTTTTATATTCTTTAATCATTTTATCAACCGCGTTTATGTCGTCTTGACCGTCGCAGTCTATGCTAATAGTAACGTCGCAAAGTTCTTTGGCTTCCATAAGGCCGGCAAGTAGGGCGTTTTGGTGGCCGCGGTTACGGCTAAGCGAAATTCCCGAAAAAATCTTGTTTTCGGCCGAAAGGGTTTTTATTATTTCCCAAGTTTTATCGCGACTTCCGTCGTTTACAAAAAGAATACGGCTACCACATGAAATTTCGCCCTTTTCAATAAGGGTTGTTATTTTGTTTAAAAATAAGGGGGCGGTTTTGGGGAGAACCTGTTCTTCGTTATAACAGGGTATAACAAGATAAAGGGTTGGTGTCATTTAATTCTCCTTAAATGTTAAAAAGATTTTGGGCGTTTTCGGTTGTTGCTTTAAGCACTTCGGCAACGCTTATGTTTTTTATTTCGGCAAGTTTTTCGGCAACATAAATTATAAGGGCCGAATGGTTAAGTTTTCCTCTAAAAGGTTCGGGCGAAAGGTAGGGCGCGTCGGTTTCGAGCAAGATTTTATCTAGCGGAACGGCCGCAGCAACCTCCTTTAAAACCCTAGCGTTTTTAAAGGTTAAAACTCCGCCTATACCAATATACATTCCAAGTTTAATAACCTCTTTCGCCATTTCTACGCTGCCCGAAAAACAGTGAACTACGCCATGAGGGCGGTGTTCTTTTAAAATTTTAAGCGAGTCGGCGTGGGCGTCGCGGTCGTGAACTATAACGGGGAGATTGTGTTTTTTAGCGAGTTCTAACTGGGCGCGAAAGGCGGCCTTTTGGGCGGCTTTATTGTCGGTTCGCCAGTTATAGTCTAAACCCGTTTCGCCAACCGCAACAATTTTTTTGTTTTCGGTTATTATTTTAGAAAGTTTAGAAAAATCTATTTCGCCGTCGGGGATGTTTTCGGGGTGAAAACCAACCGCAGAATAGCAAAAGTCATATCTTTCGCTAAGCGCTAAAACTTCGGCGATAGATTCAAAATCGCAACCGCAGTTTATAATTTTAGAAACGCCGAGGGCGTTCATTTTAAGAAGCAGTTCTTCGCGGCAGTCATCAAAACGGCGGTCGTTATAGTGGGCGTGGGAGTCGATAATACTGCCTTTGGCGGCAGGGTAGGAAGGTAGTGGGTACATTATCTTATTTTTGCTCCGGGTTCTACTCCGTCGAGGAAAACAACCCGAACCTGGTCGTCGCCCGAGTCGGAGGCTAAAATCATACCTGCGCTTTCAACTCCGCAAAGGGTAGCAGGTTTAAGGTTAGCAACAACGATAACGGTTTTACCAACAAGTTCTTCGGGGGTATAGTATTTAGCAATACCCGAAGCAACGGTGCGCTCTTTACCGGAGCCGTCGTTAAGGGTAAGTTTTAAAAGTTTTTTAGCCTTTTTAATAGGTTCGCAAGCGGTAATTTTAGCAGCGCGGAGTTCAACCTTTAAAAAGTCTTCTATAGAAATTTCTGATAGAGCCATAACCCCTTCGGTAGCCTTTTGGGCGGCAGCAGCCTTTGCGGCTTCTTCGGCAGCGATTTCGGTTAAAACCTTTTCGGCGTCGATACGGGCGAAAAGGGGGCTGGCTTCACCAACGGTATAAGAGCCCTTGTTAAACACAAGGTCTTTAGAGTTGTTACCAATAACTGCGGCAATTTTTTCGGCCGCGTCGGGAATGATGGGGGCTAAAAGCACCGAAAGAATACGAATAGATTCGAGTAGGTTATATAAAACCGCTTCGAGATAATCTTTTTTAGCCTCGTCTTTTGCTAGCGCCCAGGGCATAGTTTCGTCGATATACTTATTAAGGCGTTTAGCGAGGTCTAAAGCTGCGGCGCATGCGTCGGCATTATGGTAGGTGTCCATAGCCTTTTGGTAATTGTTTTTGCAAAGGTCTATGGTATTTAAAAGGTCGGTCTCAAATTCGCCCGAAAACTCTTTATAAGAAACGGTTCCGCCAAAATATTTATTTGTCATAGCAACCGTTCGGTTTACAAGGTTACCGTAGGTGTTAGCCAGGTCGGAATTAAATTTGGTTATAAAGCTTTCGTGGGTAATAGAACCGTCGTTTACAAAGGATACTTCGCTTAGCAGGTAGTAACGAACGGCGTCGGTACCAAAACGAGCAGCAAGTTCGTCGGCATAAATGGTATTTCCGCGAGATTTGCTCATTTTGTCTTCGCCAACTAAAACCCAAGGATGGCCTAAAACCTGTTTAGGCAGGGGTTGGCCCAGCGCCATTAAAATAATGGGCCAATAAATGGTATGGAAGCGAACGATGTCTTTACCAATAACGTGTAGGTCGGCAGGCCAATATTTATTAAACTGTTCGGTAGAACCGTTAGGGTTATAGCCAATACCGGTAGCGTAGTTGGAAAGAGCGTCTATCCAAACGTAGATAACGTGTTTAGGGTCGAACTCAACAGGGATACCCCATTTAAAGGAACTTCTGGAAACGCAAAGGTCGGAAAGACCGGGTTTTAAGAAGTTGTTAATCATTTCGTTTTTACGAGATTCGGGCTTAATAAAGTCGGGGTTTTCTTCGATATGCTTCATAAGCCTATCTTGATACTTACCAAGTTTTAAGAAATAGGCTTCTTCCTTAGCGTCGGAAACGTCGCGGCCGCAGTCGGGGCATTTACCGTCGACAAGTTGGCTAGAGGTAAAAAAGGATTCGCAAGGAACGCAATATTTGCCTTCGTATTCGCTTTTATAAATATCGCCCTGGTCGTAAAGTTTTTTAAATATTGCCGAAACGGCGGCTTCGTGGTCGGCGTCGGTAGTACGAATAAATTTATCGTAGGTAGTATTCATACTGTCCCAAACCGCCTTAATTTGAGCGGCAGCGCGGTCAACATACTCTTTTGGAGTAATGCCGGCTTCTTTAGCCTTTTCTTCAATTTTTTGGCCGTGTTCATCGGAACCGGTCATAAAGAAAACGTCGAAACCTTGCATACGCTTATAACGGGCTATCATATCGGCTAAAACTATATCGTAAGCGTTACCAATATGGGGTTTGCTCGAAGCGTAGGCAATAGCGGTAGTAATATAAAACTTTTTGTTTTCCATATATATCATTCCTTTATGGGTTTAATTTTCGGTTTTAGTGTCGGTGGGTTGGTCCTTCTTTTGAACACAGGCTAAAAGGCGTTTTCTAAGAGCCTTTTCGTCGATTCCAACGCCGCCGAAGATAAGCATATAAAGTAGGCCTGTTTGAACCCACATAATTGTAAGGTCGGTTGTTGTATGAATAAGCATAGCGGCCGACATGGTTAAAATAAGGGTTGTAGCACAGTTTGTGCGAAGAAGTTCTTTACATTCGGAAATTTTTTCAAAAAACGACCAAACAAGTAAAAGAAGCAGAATAGAACCAATAACGCCAAAACTTAAAAGCCCTTCTAAAAGGAAGTTGTGGGCGTGGGTTGTCTCGTAAAGTGTGCCGGGGTTGTTTATAAATTCGTAGTAATAGGTTAAAAAGCCTTTACCGAAAAGCGGGTTTTGTTTAATTAGGTTTAAGGCGTCGTCCCAAATAGCAACCCTAAGGTCGGTAGTGTGGGCCGATTCCGAAAGGCGCGGGAGAAGATTTGGTATAAAGAAGATTAAAATTATACTAAGGCCAACAGCAAAGAGGAAAACGGCTAAAAAGAGGTGTTTTCTTCTAAGAATAAGTAGGATACAAAGGCCAACGAAAACCTCTACAATAGCGAAAAGGCTTCCGCCAAGGTAGAGCCCAATAGCCGCAAAGGCGGCACAAAGGTAATAGATAAAAACATCGCGTTTATGGGCGGTTGCCTTAAAGGCGCAAATAATAATTATCGCCGCCATAATAGAGCAAAAATAGTTGGGGTTAAAAAACCAAAGTTGGCTTCGGTAGGTTGTTCCAAAGAACCAACCGAAGGGCGAACCTTCACCGCCGGGGTAACAAAGAAGTTTTTCAATAGCCGCGCCAACCCCTAGCGGAATTGCCGCAAAGCAACAAATATCTAAACAGTTTTCAAAGGTTTTTTCGGTAATAACGCTTCGAGTATAATAACTGATAGCGATTAAAAAGAAAAAGGCACAAGAGCAAATAGCGCCAAGATAGTTTTTATTTATAAGGGCAACTATTAGCGTAAAGGCGAAAAAGGCTATATAAAAAACCTTTCCATTAAAGGAGAACACCTTTTTAAAAGAGTTTTTGTTAAGCAGTAGGCAAAGACCTAAAACTATTATAACCACACTTGTTATAGCGTAGTGGAGAAAAACGCTTATAAAGGCTAAATATATTAAGTTTTGAGGGTTTAAAAGTTTGGTTAAAAACTGCTTAACTATAAAACTCACCTAAATTCTAAAGAAAGATTTATTTACCTATAAAGTAGCCGGTTAGGGTAATAACCATTCCTACAAGTTCACAAAGAAGGCAAACAACAACGCTCATAAGGGTTAGGTTTCCGCCAAGAGATAATGCGGCGAAAACGAGCCAGGTTACAACCATAGAGATTATGTGTAAAATATAGAGCAGCCCGGATAAGGTTCTAAGCCTAAAACTGCCCGAAACGGCCGATATATAGCCGATAAACAAACCTTTTGAGAAACCGTGGGCTTCCGCCTTTTCGATAGGTTCTGTTGCCTTGTTATATTTATGCGCTCCGTTGTGGTCTAATATTTTAAGGCTGTCGGGGTAAAGGGAATAATAATCGCAAAGCATTTGCTCGGTAATATTAGGGTCGCAATTTTCTACTAAAATTAAAACGTTTTTGTCGGCAAGGCGGCCGAGTTCGGTTTCGATTTCTTTGTTTATAGAATATTTCACAACAAGCATCGCACAAGCGCGTTGGTCGCAAGCAATATAAATTGGGAAATAACCTTTATGAAGAATTTTTCGGTCTACGTCCAGCGCCGGAACGCGAACTCCGTGGGCCTCCATTAAAGAGCGGTTGCCTATCATAATGTGGTGGTCGTCGGCCCAACCCGAAACGCCTAGGTTTTCTTCGTACTTAACCGAATCGGAAGGGGGGAGTTCGGTTTCGCCGGTTAGAATAGAAGCGAAAAGAGGATATAGGGGGCTGTTTGCATCGTATGCAACGGCGGCCGCCATAGCAATAGTATGGTCGATAGGGTTTGCGCTAAGGGGGGAAATATTATAAAGTTTAATACAGCCGGCAGGGAATAGGTCGGCCGAAGAAACGGTTACGGCGTTTATTTGTTCAATTTGTTCGGCCGAATATTTACTGCAAACACCTGCTCTTAAACGGTGTAGTCGGTCGCAAAGGCCGGCAAATGGCAACATATCGGCAATAAATAGCGAAGGCGCGGTCGCCATACACATAACGGTAGCGGCCGAAAGGAAGCCGTTTAGAAAACTTGTATGGGAAACACCAACAACAACCCCAATAACCGTAGCGGCTATAAGCGAAATAATAGTAAACGCGCCCGCTTTACCCGCAAGGTCGCGGTCGGACATAGTGTTTTTAAGGAAGTTTGTAAAATCGGTAGCGGGTCTTTTGGCGGCAGCTATAACTTCGCCCTTAATGGCCGAACGGGCCATAGCCGAGGTTGTAGAAGGGTCGGAAATAAGGGTTATAGCCTCTTTTCCGCGACGAGCGGCAACAATTTTAAAGTTGCCAAAAATTGCCGACGCTTTTCGGTAGGCGCAATAGTTGTAAATAAGAAGCGAAACTAACGGTAACGCAGCAGGTTCCCAAGGGTAGGCGGCGTTTATTAGGCCAAATACAAAGTATAAAACCATTAAAATTACCGAAATAGAAAGGGGGAACTCAACCTTTATATTGCCCTTAAAGGCGGTTTTAAAGGAGGCGAAAATATGGGCGTTTATAAGAACGCCTAAACCTAACATAGCGGCCGAAATAATAGAGGCAACGGGAGAGAGCATTTCTTCGAAAAGGGGAAGATGAAGCGCTAGGGCAACCGCGGTTAAAACAAAGGTTATAAAAAAGCGAAGTCTTGAAATAAAAAGGTCTAATTTTAGGTCGCTGCCAACCCTCTTAACGTCGGCCGCGCCGCCGAATTCGTTAACCGAAACTTCGGGAGCTTCTTGGCTAATGCTTTTAAGGGTTGGTTTATGTTTTTTAGAAGACCAAATATCTTCCGAGGGTTTACTGCGGCTTGAAATATCTTCGAAAACCTGTTTAACTTCGGTTTCGGGTTTAAGGTTGGGTAAAACCCTTGTGTGTGAAGGGTCGGGGGTTGTTTTAATGTCGGAATAAAGGGTAGCAACCTTTTCTTCGCCCGAAGAGTCGGTTCTTCTGGCCGAAAAGTCGTCGAACAATGTGTCGGAAACTTTGGGGAAAGAAAGGGTATCGTATTTAGAGGCCGAAACGGCTACGTCGCCAATTTTAAGAGGCTCTGAAAAAGAAGTTTCTTCTAAACGGATTTTTGGCTTTCTCTCCGGTTCTTCCTTAGGCGTTTCTTCGCCCCCGATGCGCTGAATGTCGGAAGGTTTAAGGTTATACATTCGGGCGATTTTTTCGTCGGCTCTCTTTTCGGCCGATTCAATTATATTTTCAACGCTTTGAAGGGTATAGTTAGGTTTTTCTTCAACATAAGCGCGGCCTTGTTCGTCGTAAATGTAGGGCATACATTTAGCTAGAAGGCTACTGGTTTTAGGCGCTTCGGGAGAAGGCTCTTCTAAAACGGGTTTTGCTGCTTCTTCGTTTTTTGGCGCAGTTTTTTGGGGCTCGACCACGGGGTCGGGCTTTTTTATATTAGCGCTAACCGTTTCGGTAGCGGTAGAAACGGCGGGTTCGGCCTTTTCGGGTTCGGTGCGGCCCGAATTTACGTTTTCTAAAACCGAACGGCGAAGCGATTCGAGAGGGCTTGTTGCCCCCGAAGCGGCCCAGGTGGTTTTAAATCGGTCGGCCGAAAAGGAAGGGTTAGCGTTTTTTGTATTTAAGTTTTCGGTTTGTTTGTCTTTTCCGTTGGAAAAGGGGCTCATAATTTCACCCTTTCAAGTGTTTTAAAGGTAGTAAATTTATTTTCCGGTTCTGCTTTTAACTACGGCATACATTAAAATTCCTGCCGCAACCGAAGCGTTTAAGGAGTTAATTTTTCCAAGCATAGGTAGGCTTATAATCCCGTCGCACTTGCTTGCAACAAGGCGGCCAATTCCTTTACCCTCGTTTCCGATAACCAGGGCGCAGGGGGCGTTAAAATCGGTTAAGGTATAATCGGTTCCGTCCATATCGGCGCCGAAAACCCAAACCCCCGCTTCTTTTAGGCGGTCGATTTCGTTAGCAATATTGGTAACTCTGGCAACTCGCATATATTCAAGAGCGCCGCTCGCCGATTTAGCAACCGTAACGTTTAAACTGGCGCTTCGGCGTTTTGGAATAATAATTCCGTGAGCGCCGGCGGCTTCGGCCGTTCTGATAATTGCGCCAAGGTTGTGTGGGTCTTCTATTTCGTCGCAAATAATTATAAAGGGCTTCTCCCCTTTTTCGGCGGCGTAATCTAATATGTCAGAAACTTCGTAGTATTTTTGGGTAGCAATTAAAACGGCAACCCCTTGGTGGTTTGCGCCCGAAGTCATATAGTCGAGCTTTTGGGGCGAAACCTCTTTAATTAAAATGCCCCTTTCGCTACATTTTGCGATTATGGGAGCAATAGAGCCGCCGGTCATTCCGTGGGCTACTAAAAGGCGGTCGATTTCGCGACCCGATTTAATAGCTTCCATAACCGAATTTCGGCCGGCGATAATGTTGTTTCCTTGTTCTTTTTCGTTAAATTCAGGCACTACACAAGCCCCCTATAAATAATTACATAAATATACATCGTATATTATATCATATAAGGGGTAAAAACGAAAGCAAAATTTTTGCAATTTTTATGTAAAAGAAACCCAAAATAGGGTATACTTTCTTTAAGGAGTGATTGCTTTGAGTAAAATTGTTAAAATTAGCGGCGCAGAACTTTTCGACAGCCGAGGAAACCCTACCGTTGGGGTTGAAGTTTTTACCGAAAACGGAGGCTACGGTTTTGCTATTGTGCCTTCGGGGGCATCTACCGGAATTTTCGAAGCCCACGAACTTCGCGATGGCGGTTCCAGGTTTTTTGGTAAAGGGGTAAGAAGGGCGGTAGAACACGTAAACAGCCTTATCGCCCCGGCACTTCTGGGCCACCTTTCGGAAAACGGGGAAGAAACCGATAAAATTATGTTAGAACTCGACGGCACAAAACAAAAAGAGCGGCTGGGAGCTAACGCTATTTTAGGGGTTTCGATAGCGGCCGCGAAGGCTACGGCCGACGAACGCCAAGAACCTCTTTTTAAATACCTTTCGGGCGGCGAAAAAACCCTTATGCCGCGCCCTATGATGAACATTTTAAACGGGGGAGTCCACGCGAGCAACAACCTAGATTTTCAGGAGTTTATGATACAACCCGCAGCCCCCGAAAGTTTCGCCGAAAGTATGGAAATTTGTACCGAAATATATCATACTTTAAAGGGGATTTTAGCCAAAAACGGCTACTCTACCGCGGTTGGCGATGAGGGCGGATTTGCCCCCGATTTAAAGGGCGAAAAAGAGGCTTTAACCCTTATAACCGAAGCGATTTTAAAGGCGGGTTATACTACCGAAAAGGTTAAAATTTGCCTAGATGTTGCGGCCAGTGAATGGTATAAAGACAAGGGGATTTATAAGCTTCCTAAGGCCCAAAAAACTATGAACACCGAAGAACTTATCGGCTACTATTCAACCCTTTGCGAAGAATTTCCGATAGCCTCTATTGAGGACGGAATAGGGGAAAAGGATTTCGAAAGTTTTGCCGTTTTAACAAAGGCGTTAGGGCATAAAATTCAACTTGTTGGCGACGACCTTTTCGTTACAAACGAAGACCGCTTAAAGGCGGGATTTTTAGCAGGCGCGGCCAACGCAATTTTAATAAAACCCAACCAAATCGGAACCCTTTTTGAAACCTTAAAGGTTATAAAAATGGCAAAAGAAAAGGGTTACGGCGTAGTAGTTTCTCACCGTTCGGGCGATAGCGAAGACACCTTTATTGCAGACCTGGCCGTTGCGTGCGGCGCGGGGCAAATTAAAACGGGAGCGCCCTGTCGAAGCGAGCGGGTTTCTAAATATAACCGCCTTTTAATGATAGAAAAAAGCGGAATTTAAAAAACAGCCTAAAACAAGCCGAAAATTCGGCTTGTTTTAGGCTTTTTGGGGCGAATATTGGTGTTGATTTTTGGTATTTATTTTGATATAATTATTGTTAACTAAAACTATAAGGAGGGCAGATATGGGAAAAATTATTTCGGTAGTAAACCAAAAAGGCGGTGTAGGTAAAACTACAACGGCGGTAAACCTTGCCGCAGGAATAGGAAAACTCGGCTTTAAGGTTTTAATTGTAGATGCCGACCCTCAGGGTAATACCACCTCTGCCTACGGAATAGATAAACAAAAACTTTCAGCTTCTGTTTACGACCTTTTAATAGGCCGCGCCAAAGCCGAAAGCGCTATTATAAAAACCGATTTCGAGGGAGTAGATATTATTCCCTGTAATATGAACCTAGCCGGTGCCGAAGTAGAACTTATTTCTATTGAAAACCGCGAAGCTCAGCTTAAAAACGCCCTTATTTTAGTTAAAGATAAGTACGATTTTATTTTTATCGATTGCCCACCTTCGCTTGGCCTTATAACTATAAATTCCCTTTGCGCGTCTAATTCGGTTTTGGTACCTATTCAATGTGAATATTTTGCGCTCGAAGGCCTTTCCCAACTTATTTCTACAATTCGCCAGGTTAAAAGGTTATTTAACCCCAGAATCGAACTCGAAGGAATCCTACTTACTATGTTCGACGGCCGCCTAAACCTTACCCAACAGGTTGTGGCCGAGGTTAAAAAGTTTTTCTCGAAAGAACTTTACGCTACAACAATTCCGCGCGCCGTTCGCCTTTCCGAAGCGCCGAGCCACGGAAAACCTATTCAATATTACGACCCAAAAAATAAAGGCGGCCGCGCTTACGACGATTTGGCGGCCGAATTTGTAAAGAGAAACGGAAGGTGAGAGTATGGCACAAAATAAAGGTCTTGGAAAGGGGCTTAACTCCCTTTTCGATATAAATACCGAAGAATCGGGCGTAACCGAGGTTATGCTTTCGGAAATAGAGCCTAACCGCGACCAACCTCGAAAAGATTTCGACCAAACTGCTTTAAACGAACTTGCCGACTCTATTAGAAAACACGGCCTTTTACAACCCATTTTGGTTAGAAGCAAACCTTCGGGCGGGTATGAAATAATCGCGGGCGAACGCCGTTGGCGCGCTTCCCGAATTGCCGAACTTCGAACCGTTCCGGTTGTTATTAAGGAAATGAGCGAACGCGAAGTTATGGAGGTTGCTCTTATAGAAAACCTTCAACGCGAAGATTTAAATGCGGTTGAAGAAGCGCTTGGCTACCGTTCTTTAATGGTTTCCTACGGACTTACCCAAGAACAGGTTGCCGAAGCTATGGGCAAATCTCGTTCGGCTGTTGCTAATACATTAAGGCTTTTAGAACTAACGCCAACCGAAACCGAATACCTTAAAACGGGTAAAATTTCGGCCGGCCATGCAAGAACTCTTCTTTCGGCCGAAAAGGGTTCTGCCCTTAGAGCCGATATGCTTAAAGCGGCTATTGCGGGCGCTTCGGTTAGAGAGCTTGAACTAATGCTTAAAAGCGGAAAATCTTCGGCTAAAAAGGTAAAAGAAGTTTCGCTTGATACCTTTTATAAAGAGGTTGAACTGGCCGTTAAAAACGAACTTGGCCGAAGCGTTAAAATCGCCTTAAAGGGAAAAGAAAAGGGAACTCTTACTATTGAGTTTTATAACAAAAAAGAACTAGAAGACTTTGCAAAAAGGCTTACAGATTAAAGGAGTAATAAATAATGTTAGATATTAAAATTGTTCGCCAAGACCCCGAAATGGTAAAACAGGCGGTAAAAAATCGTAACGGTAATCTAGACGCCGAAATCGACGAACTTTTGGAGATAGACCAAACCCGTCGCGAAATAATTCTCGCCGTAGAAGAGTTAAAGGCAAAGCAAAACTCGGTTTCTAAAATGATTCCCCAGTATAAAAAAGAGGGAAAAGACGTTACCGCGATTTTTGCCGAAATGAAAGAACTTTCTGAAACCATTAAGGAACAAGACGCAAAACTTTCTGAGCTCGACGCTAAACAGAGAACCCTTCTTCTTTGTATTCCTAACATTCCTTCGGCTACCGTTCCCGTTGGTACCGACGATTCTTGTAACCCCGAAATCAGAAGAAACGGAACCCCCAAAGAGTTCGATTTCGAACCCAAGGCCCATTGGGACATTGGCGGCGCACTCGGCATTTTAGACCCGGAAACCGCAGCCAAGGTTACAGGCACCCGTTTCCACTTTTATAAAGGTTTAGGCGCTCGACTCGAACGCGCAATTATTTCCTACTTCTTAGATACTCATACCGAATACGGTTATACCGAAGTTTTACCCCCCTTTATGGCTAACCGCGCTTCTATGACCGCAACAGGCCAACTTCCCAAGTTCGAAGAAGACGCATTTAAACTTTCAAATAATGAATTCTTCCTTATTCCTACCGCCGAAGTTCCTGTTACCAATATGCACCGCGACGAAATTATCGACGGCGCAAAACTCCCCATTAAATATTGCGCTTATTCGGCTTGTTTCCGCGCCGAAGCAGGTTCTGCGGGAAGAGATACCCGCGGCCTTATTCGCCAACATCAGTTTAATAAGGTAGAACTCGTTAAGTTTGCCGACCCCGAAACTTCTTACGACGAACTCGAAAAACTTACTGCCGACGCAGAAAGAGTTTTAGCAGGTTTAGGTCTTCCTTACCGCGTTGTTTGCCTTTGTACGGGCGACCTGGGTTTCTCTTCGGCTAAAACCTACGATATCGAGGTATGGATGCCCTCTTACGGCCGCTATGTAGAAATTTCTTCTTGTTCTAACTTTGAAGATTATCAAGCTCGCCGCGGAGCTATTCGCTTTAAAAAGAACCAGGGCGATAAACCCCAATTCGTTCATACCCTTAACGGTTCGGGCGTTGCAGTAGGCAGAACTGTTGCCGCAATTCTCGAAAACTTCCAAAATGCCGACGGTTCGGTTACCGTTCCCGAAGCGCTTCGCAAGTATATGGGTTGCGACGTAATTAAATAAATAAAAAACTAAACCCCCTGCGCAGAACGCTCACGCCCCGTAGGGCAGTATTTGTTTCTCGAATAAAATTTCCCATATTGTTGCCAAAAGCCTCGAAAGGCGACAGCCTTTCTGCGTTTTGTGGCTTAAATACAGAAAATTTTATT
>JAZODO010000105.1:0-10034 GCA_045597065.1 Acutalibacteraceae bacterium
AAATCTTTTAAATTTCGTATTTATATTATATAATATAATAAAACGTTAAAAAAGGTGGGTCGTCTATGGCAACCGAATATACAGTAGAACTTTCAAGAATTATTAAAGAATTTTCTCTAGAAACCCTATATACCCCGGTAAGCCCCGAAACTATAAACATTACTAATAACGATGTAAACCGCCCCGGTCTTCAGTTTGGCGGTTACTATAAGTATTTCGACAATACCCGAATTCAAATTGTAGGTAGGGCCGAAGAAAGTTATATTAAAACCTTCGAAAAAGAAAAATACAGCGAACTTGTCGATACGTTTTTCGCCTCGGCTCCGGCTGCGGTAATTATTACCCGTAGTATCGAACTTGAAGGCTTTTTAGAAGCGGCTAAAAAATATAACGTACCTCTTCTTCGTACTTCCGACAGCACTTCGGAATTTATGGCCGCCCTTATCGCCTTTTTAAATCTTTGCCTGGCGCCCAGAATTACTCGCCACGGTGTTTTAGTCGAAGTTTACGGCGAAGGTATTTTAATACTTGGCGAAAGCGGTGTTGGTAAAAGTGAAACTGCTATCGAACTTGTAAAACGAGGCCACCGCCTCATTGCCGATGATGCGGTAGAAATCCGTAAGGTTTCTAATAAATCGCTTGTTGGTACCGCGCCCAGCAATATTCGCCACTTTATCGAACTTCGCGGAATAGGAATAATAAACGTTAGCCGTATTTTCGGCGCCGGCGCAGTTAAACTAACCGAAAAAATCGACTATATTATAAATATCGAACCTTGGGATAACGAAAAGGTTTACGACCGAATGGGCCTTGAAGAGCGTACAACCGAAATTTTAGGTATAAACGTTCCTTCTATTACAATTCCTGTAAAACCCGGCCGTAACCTTGCGGTTATTGTAGAGGTTGCCGCTATGAACAACCGCCAAAAGAAACTTGGCTATAACGCTGCGGCCGACCTACTAAACCGCCTTGGTATGGGAAGTAGCGCTCCCGAACAGTCCGACCTTGATATCGAAGCATTTTAAAATTAAAGGAGTAAAAATATGTATCGTTTAGGAATAGACCTTGGCGGAACTAATATTGCCGTAGGCGTTGTAGATGAAAATTATAACATAATCGGCCGCGGTAAGGTTAAAACCAACCTTCCTCGCCCCGTTGAAGAAATTTGCGATTCTATGGCTAAGGCCGTATTTATGGCTATTGAAGATGCAGGCCTTAAAATAGAAGATATTTCTTCTATGGGTATTGGCGCGCCGGGTTCGGTAGACCCGCCAAACGGAGTTATTACCTACGCTAACAACCTAGGCTTTAACAATACCCCTATCGGCCAAATGATGAAAGAACGCACAGGCGCTACTTTCTACCTGGAAAACGACGCTAACGCTGCCGCTTATGGCGAGTTTTTAGCGGGTGCAGGTAAAGGAACTAAACACTTTATTGCAATTACCCTTGGAACCGGTGTTGGCGGCGGTGTTATTATCGACGAAAAACTCTTTACCGGTTCTTCTTTTGCCGGCGCCGAACTCGGCCATACTATTTTGGCTATGGATGGCGAACAATGTACCTGCGGCCGTAAAGGTTGTTTCGAAGCCTACGCTTCGGCTACCGCCCTTATTCGCCAAACAAAGGCTAAAATGGAACAAAACCCCGACTCTATTATGTGGGAACTTGCCCAAAACGATATAAACAAGGTCGATGGCCGTACCGCTTGGGATGGTTGGCGTAAGGGCGACCGCGCAGCAAGTGAAGTAGTAGAAACCTATTGCCGCTATGTTGCCGAAGGTATTTCCGATATGATGAATATTTTCCAACCCGAAATGGTATGTATCGGCGGCGGTGTTGCGGGCGAAAAAGATAACCTTATTAAACCCGTAAACGAAATGGTAAACCAAAGAAGATATACCCGCCACAGCGATAAAAAAGACCGCGTTTGCGTTGCCGCTTTAGGCAACGATGCAGGTATTATCGGCGCCGCATTCCTCGATAAACTTTATAAATAATTTTTTGGAGATAGTATGAAAGCCGAACAACTTAAACTCTTTGCTCTAAATGAAAAAATTGAATATAGCGAAAATGAGTCTATGGCTCTTCATACCTCCTTTAAAATAGGCGGTAATGCCGAGTTTTACCTAAAACCCAATTCGGCCGACTCGCTGGCTCATCTCATAAGCTTTTTAAACAGTATAAATATGCCCTACTTCATTTTAGGAAGCGGCTCTAACCTTATCGTGTCCGATAAAGGTATAAAAGGCGCCGTTATAAATACAGTAGGGCTAAATAAAATCTCTCTTATTGGCAATACTACTATTTGCGCCGAAGCGGGGGTAAGCCTTGCCGCCCTTTGTACCTTTGCAAAAGAAAACGGCCTTACGGGGCTCGAATTTGCCTATGGTATTCCGGGTTCGGTTGGTGGCGCCCTTTATATGAACGCGGGCGCCTACGGTGGCGATATGTCAAACGTTGTATTAAAAGCCGAAAGTATTGCCGAAAAAGGTATAATTAAAACTCGCCCATTAAACGAACTTAAACTCGGCTACAGAACAAGCCTTTTTAAAACGAACGGCGAAATTATTACCGCAGTTTATTTTGCGCTCCAAAAAGGAAACAAAGAAAATATAGAAGCCGAAATGTCGGCAATAATCGAAAAGCGTAAAAAAAGCCAACCGCTCGAATACCCAAGCGGTGGCTCAACCTTTAAACGCCCCGAAGGCTATTATGCCGCCGCCTTAATCGACGAATGTGGCCTTAAAGGCAAGTCTGTTGGCGGCGCTATGGTTAGCGAAAAACACGCAGGTTTTGTAATAAACTATAATAAGGCCACTTGTAGCGACGTTTTAGGTCTTGTAGACTTTATTAAGCAAACCGTTAAATCCCAAAAGGGAGTAGACCTTGAAACCGAAATAATCTTTGTAGGAGAAAAGTAGGGTAAAATGTCTTTTTCAACAAACGTTAAAAACGAACTTTGTCAACTTAGAACCGACCTAGCCGAAGCCCAAGCCGAATGTCACGGTATGTTAGCCCTTTGTCGTAGTTTTTCCTTTGATAAAATTCTTCTCCAAACGGGAAACCTGTTAGTGGCCGAAAGGTTTTCATCCCTTCTTCGCCAAGGGTTCGACGTTATAACTGCGGTTAAAGAGGGGGGTAAAACCCGCCCCACCTATACCGTAGAGGTTGTAAGCCTTGCCGACCGAAAGCGAATTTTAAACCGTTTAGGTTATAAACCCGGTAAAGAAGGGTTTATAGACTTTGCTAAAATTAAAACCGAAGGAAAGGTTAAGGCCTTTATTCGCGGCGCCTTTATATCGGGCGGAAGCGTAAGCGACCCCGAAAAAGAATACCGTTGCGACTTCGTGTTTAGAGAAAACGATACTGCGGCCGATTTTATCGGTCTGCTCGACTCTAAAGGGTTCGATTTCAGTATGACCTACCGAGCAGGTCGTTTTTTAGTTTACACAAAAAACAGCACCTCTATCGAAGAACTTTTAACCTATATAGGCGCGGGAAACGAAACCCTAACCCTAATAGAAACAAAGGTTGTAAAAAGCGTTAGAAACCGCCTTAATCGCCAAAACAACTGCGAAACTTCTAACATTCTGAAAACGGCTAATGCCGCCTTTTTACAAACTGCGGCCATTAAAAAAATTGCCGATGCAAAAAGGCTTGAAACCCTGCCCGAAGAACTTTTAGAAGCGGCAAATCTCCGCCTAAACAACCCCGAATTGTCGCTTTCTGCCCTTTGTAAACTTTCTAAAACTCCCATTACTCGTTCGGGCCTTAATCACCGCTTTAAAAAACTACTCGAAATAGCCGACGAAATAAAATAAAGGAAGTAAATTATGAGCTTTGTCCACCTTCATTTACATAGCGAATATAGCCTTTTAGACGGCGCCTGTCGTTTAGAAGAACTTTGTCGCGCCGTAAAAGAAAAAGGGCAAACAGCCGTTGCCGTTACCGACCACGGAGTAATGTTTGGCGCGGTAGATTTTTATAAAATTGCTAAAAAATATGGCATAAAGCCTATTATCGGTTGCGAAGTCTATGTAGCTTCCGGTAGCCGTTTCGACCGCGAAAAAAACGGAAAATATAATCACCTTGTACTCCTTTGTGAAAACGAAATCGGCTATAAAAACCTAATAAAAATGGTATCGCTTTCCTTTACCGAAGGCTTTTATGCAAAACCCAGAATAGATAAAGACCTTTTAAAACAATATAGCGAAGGTCTTATTGCGTCTTCTGCCTGTCTTGCGGGTGAAATCCCCTCGGCCCTTTTAAAGAACGACTATGCTGCCGCTAAAAATGCCGCCCTTTGGTATAAAAACGTTTTTGGCGAAAACAACTTCTTTTTAGAACTTCAAGACCACGGTATGCCCGAACAAAAGCAAATAAACCCCTTTATTAAGCAAATTTCAAAAGAAACGGGTATACCTCTAATTGCTACTAACGACGCCCACTATGTAAATAAAACCGACGCTAAAATGCAAAAGGTTTTAATTTGTATTCAAACGGCTAAAAAACTAAACGAAGAAAACCCCTTAACCTTTCCTACCGACGAGTTTTACCTAAAATCCGAAGAGGAAATGTTAACCCTTTTCTCCGATACTCCCGAAGCGATTGAAAACACCGCCAAAATCGCCGAGCGTTGTAATTTCGATTTTGAATTTGGTAAAATTAAACTCCCCGTTTTCGATATTGGCGATAAAGACCACTTTGAATTTTTCCGCGAAAAATGCTTTGCCGGCCTTTATAGAATTTTTGGCGAAAACCCCGCTCAGGAATACATTGACCGCCTAAATTACGAACTTAACACAATAAACGAAATGGGCTATGTCGACTATTATCTTATAGTTCAAGACTTTGTAAACTACGCTAAAGACCATAACATTCCCGTTGGCCCCGGTCGTGGTTCGGGTGCGGGTAGCCTTGCCGCTTGTTGTATTGGTATTACCGGTATCGACTCTATTAAGTATAACCTCTTCTTTGAACGCTTCTTAAACCCCGAACGCGTTTCTATGCCCGATTTCGATATCGATTTTTGCTATGTAAATCGCCAAAAGGTTATCGACTACGTAATAGAAAAATATGGTTCTAACCGCGTTTCTCAAATAGTAACCTTTGGTACAATGAAGGCCAAGGCCGCCGTGCGCGATGTTGGCCGCGTAATGGACTTGCCCTACGCCCTTTGCGATAAGATTGCTAAACTTGTTCCTAAAACCCTTGGCGTAACCCTAGAACAAGCCTTAGTAGATTCGGCCGACCTTAAACTTTTATACGACACCGACCCTCAGGTTGCTGAACTTATCGATATGGCTAAAAGGGTAGAGGGAATGCCCCGAAACGCGTCTACCCACGCGGCAGGTGTTGTTATTTCCGACCGCGCCGTTTCGGAATATGTTCCCCTTGCCGTAAACGATAATACCGTTGTAACCCAGTACACTATGACTGCGCTCGACGAATTAGGCCTTTTAAAAATGGACTTTTTAGGCCTAAGGAATTTAACGATTATTCGCGATACCGAAAACTATATCCGTAAATACGACCCTAGTTTTTCAATAGATAAAATCTCGCTAGACGACCCCGATACCTACGAAATGATGTCTGGTGGCCATACCGACGGCGTGTTCCAGTTTGAATCCGACGGAATGAAAAACGTTCTCCGCCAGTTTAGGCCCGAAAAAATTGAAGACCTAACGGCTATTTTGTCCCTCTATCGCCCCGGCCCTATGGACTCAATTCCAAAGTATATTCATAACCGCCACAACCCGAAAGACATTTCTTACGATACCCCGCTTTTAAAAGATATTCTCGACGTTACCTATGGTTGCATAGTATATCAAGAACAGGTAATGCAAATATTTAGAACCCTTGCGGGCTATTCGCTCGGCCGCGCAGATATTGTGCGACGTGCTATGTCTAAAAAGAAGCACGAGGTTATGAAAAGCGAACGCGAAGCCTTTGTTTACGGCCAAAAAGACGAAAACGGTAACGTTATTATAAAGGGTTGCGTAAACAACGGAATCAGCGAAAGCGTAGCCCAAAAAATCTTCGACGAAATGTCGGCGTTTAGTTCCTACGCCTTTAATAAATCTCACGCTGCGGCCTATTCCTTTATTTCCTACCAAACGGCCTACCTTAAATGCCATTATCCAAAGGAATATATGTCGGCCCTTATGACAAGTATGCAAGACGATACCGATAAACTCGCCTTCTATACGGGCGAATGTAAGCGTATGGGCATAAAGGTTTTACCGCCCCACGTAAACGAAAGTATGCAGTTTTTTACCCCAACTGATAAGGGTATTCGTTTTGGCCTTACCGCCATTAAAAATATTGGCGAAGGTTTTGTTTTGTCCCTTATTGCCGAACGCGCAAACGGTATTTATACCTCTCTTTTCGATTTTTGTAATAGAATTTCGGGCCGCGACTTTAACCGCCGCGCCCTCGAAGGCCTTATTAAAAGCGGCGCGCTCGACGGGCTCGAAGCCAACCGTAAAACAATGCTTCACGGAGCCGATGCGGTTCTAGCCGCTGTTTCCGATACGAAGCGCTTTTATGCCGCAGGCCAAATGGACCTTTTTGGCGAAGAACCCGAAAACCAAACCTATAATTTAGAATTTTTCGAAGAAATGCCAATAGAGTATCTCCTGGCGGCCGAAAAAGAGGCAACAGGCCTATACCTTTCGGGCCACCCAATGAATGCATTTGAAAATTATGTTAAAAGAATTGGCGCGCCAAGCGTTAGAACCATTCTTTCGGGAAATATTCCCGACGGCCAAAAAACCGCAATAGTTGCTATGATTACCTCGGTAAGGCTTCGCCCCATAAGAAACGACGGTATAATGGCAAACATTACGGCCGAAGATACCAGCGGTTCTATTTCTATAACCGCCTTTAACCGCGCAGTCAATGAAAGCAAACACCTTTTAACCGAAGGCAGTATTCTTTTAATTTCGGGCCGTGTTCAAGAAAGGGAAGACCGCCCCTTCGAAATTATGGCCGACCGCTTTGAGGTTATAAATAAAAATACCCTAACTGCTCCCCCTAAAAAGCAGATTAAAAAGGGTCTTTATATTAAAATTGAAAGCGTAAATTCTCCAAAGATGAGCGACATAAAAGCTCTGATTTCAAACTATCAAGGCCAAACCCCACTTTACGTTATCGAATATTCGGGCAAACGCTTTTTAGCCCCCGAAAATCTTTGGGTTTCGCCTAGCGAAGACCTAATTTTGGCCATTAGCGAAATTTTAGGGGAAGAAAATGTAAAACTTGTTGAATAATTTAGTCTTTTGTAGTATAATAATGCGAAATAAGACTTAAATTCATGTTGGAGTGATTTTTTATATGAAAAGAATAGCAGTATTAACCAGCGGCGGCGACGCCCCCGGTATGAATGCCGCCATTCGTGCAGTTGTTCGTGCAGGAATTGCAATGGGAATGGAAGTTATGGGAATTCGCCGTGGCTATGCAGGCCTTATTGATGGCGATATTGTTCCTCTCGACGCTCGTAGCGTTTCCGATATTATTCATCGTGGCGGTACAATGCTTTATACCGCTCGTTGTCCTGAATTTAAAACCCAAGAAGGGGTAGACAAGGCTGTTGAAACTTGTAAACAATTCGGTATCGAAGGTATAGTTGTAATCGGTGGCGACGGTTCTTTCCGCGGCGCTCGCGACCTATCTCTTGCCGGAATTCCTTGTGTTGGCGTTCCCGGTACTATTGATAACGATATCTCTTCTACCGAATATACAATCGGTTTTGATACCGCTATGAATACTGCTATGGGAATGGTAGACAAACTTCGCGACACAGCCCAATCTCACGAACGTTGTTCGGTTGTAGAAGTAATGGGTCGCCATGCAGGCTACCTTGCTCTTCATACAGGTATTGCTTGCGGCGCTGTTTCAGTTTTAGTCCCCGAAATCGAATTCGACCTTAAAAAAGATGTAATTGATAAAATCGTTGCAATTCAAAAAACCGGTAAAAAACACTTTATCGTTATTGTTGCCGAAGGCGTTGGCGGAGTTGAAAACATCGCTAAACAAATCGAAGACGCTACCGGAATCGAATCTCGCGCTACAATTTTAGGCCACGTTCAACGTGGAGGCAGACCTACCGTTCGCGATAGAGTTATGGCTAGCCAGTTCGGTTATCACGCGGTAGAACTTCTAAATAAAGGCGTAGGAAACCGCGTTGTTACCTATATCAACAACAAAATTTCCGACGAAGATATTTACGAAGCCCTTGCTATGAAAAAGGTTTTCGATATCGAAGAATACGAAATGGCTACCGCAATTTCAATTTAATTTACCTTAAAAAAATAACCCCCGAAGCTTTTCGCTTCGGGGGTTTCTTTTAAATCTTAAAGGGTTTTTCCTTCGTGTTTTGCAACAACCGAATGAATCTTGTCCGCAGGGTCAAGAAGTTTAGAAATAGAGTTGTCGCAGTTAATGGTGTCAACTAAGAGTGCAATGTATTTAGACATATTAACGTTGCAATACCATTTACGAGAAAGAAGTTCGGGAGAATTATAGATAAGGTTGGTTGTGAAAATCTTGTCGATAAGACCATTTTCATAATATTCATCGAACTTTTCAAGGCCGTTTACGAAAAGACCAAAGGTAGAGAAAATAAAGATTCTGTTAGCGCCGCGTTCTTTAAGTTTAGCGGCAATATCGAGCATAGATTCGCCCGAAGAAATCATATCGTCTACAAGAATAAGGTCCATACCGGTAACATCTTTACCTAAGAATTCGTGAGCAACAATGGGGTTGCGGCCGTCTACAATGGTAGAATAATCTCTTCTCTTGTAGAACATACCAAGGTCAAGACCTAAAACAGAAGAATAGTAAATGCAACGGCCCATACCGCCTTCGTCGGGGGAAACAATCATAGTGTTTTCGGGGTCGAGCTTAATGTCGGGAACGCTTCTGAGAAGAGCCTTAATCATTTGGTAAGCGGCTTGAACGTTATCGAAACCGTCTAGGGGAATAGCGTTATTTACACGGGGGTCGTGAGCATCAAATGTAATAAAGTTCTTAACGCCCATAGTCATAAGTTCTTGAAGCATTAAGGCGCAGTCCATAGATTCTCTAGAAGTACGTCTGTGTTGTCTGCCTTCGTAAAGCATAGGCATAATAACGTTTACTCTACGAGCCTTACCGCCCATAGCAGCAATAATACGTTTAAGGTCTGCAAAATGGTCGTCGGGACTCATAGGAACTTCTTTACCGTACATGTTGTAGGTAACGCTGTAGTTAAAACAGTCGCAAATTATGTATGCGTCAAGTCCGCGAGCAGAATGTTTGAAAACACCCTTAGCTTCGCCGGTACCGAAACGGGGACAACTAGCGTTAATTACAAACGACTTTTCGTCGGGAGTTCCTCTCCACTGCATAAGATAGTAGTCAACCTGCTTTGCAATTTCTTCGCAGCCGCGCATAGCAATAATAGCAAGGTCGCCATAAGGTGCATGAGTTAAATCAATAGATGCCATAAAAACCCTCCGTAAAGAATAAAAAAATAATACATTACTATAATAACACATATTTTTATCTTTACAAGATAAAATTTAGCAAAAAATCAAAAAAGTTGTCATTTTTATAAACTTTTTTAAAAAAGAACTTTTTCGCTTTTTAAAAAGCCGTTTTAGGTTGCTTTAAAAGTTGACAAAAGCTGCCCTACATTATATAATTACTGTGTATTTTTATATATAATAAATTTAATAAATTTAAACTATAAAGGATGTACAAGTTATGCAGTGGACTTCACTAAACGATTTACGCGAAAAATACCTTAGCTTTTTTGAAAGCAAGGGCCATCTCCGTTTGCCGAGTTATTCCCTCGTGCCTCAGGGAGATAAATCCCTTCTTCTTATAAACTCCGGTATGGCGCCTATGAAAAAATTTTTTACAGGCGAAATAACTCCTCCCAGAAATCGCGTTACCACCTGCCAAAAATGTATAAGAACTCCCGACCTTGAGCGTGTTGGTCATACCGCGCGCCACGGTACCTATTTCGAAATGCTTGGTAACTTCTC
>JAZODO010000106.1:0-3656 GCA_045597065.1 Acutalibacteraceae bacterium
ACGCCGGTAGGGTCGATTTCAAAGGCAGTTCTTGAAAGAGGGGTAACCTTTGCGCCTAGTGCCGAAAGGGCGCGAAGAATACCGTGAACGTCGGATATGTCGGGAACGTTTTCAATTATACAAGGAGATTCGGCCAACAAAACAGCCGGCAGTATTGCTACCGCAGCGTTTTTAGCTCCGCTTACGGTAATTCTACCGCAGAGGCGATTTCCTCCGTTTACGACAAATTTATCCAACTCGGCACTTCCTAAGTAAAATTTTTATTTAGCACAAATAGTATGCCCAATAATAAAACAAACAATATATCCACAATATAGCAGAATAATACACTTCATATTATATACAAAGTACCAAATAAAGTCAATATTCTTTTAAATACAAAAACCGGGTAGAAACTACCCGGTTTTTTAGGTTTATTTTTTAAGTAATTCGCGAATATCTTTAAGTAAATCTTCTACTGTTGGGTTAGCTTCGCGTTCGAGCCTTGCGGCCTCTTCTTCGGCGGCAGTTTTAGCGGCAAAGTAGGCTTCTACTGCGGCTTTATCTCTAAGTTTTATACCTTGTTTTTTCATTTCCTTGCGGTCGTCGGCGCTGATAGAATTTCCAACGAGTTTGCTGGCAAGTTGTTTTTGTTTTTCGTTAAAGTTATTTATAGCCTTAACAACACAGAAAAGAACAAAAGCAATTACAAGGAAATTTATAATAGCGTTAATAAATGCGCCCCAGTCGATATAGTTATAAAGGGTTAAATCTAAATTAGGGTCGGCAAGGTCGGCCGGTTTTTCGCCTAAAAAGGTAAAACATTCGCTTAGGGTTTCGGCGCCGATAAGAAGCGAAATTATCCAGTTAATAACCGGTTTAATAATGTTTGTAGAAACGGCGGTTACAATAGCGGTAAAAGCGCTGCCTATGGTAACGCCGACAGCCATATCGATAACGTTTCCGCGGGTAATAAATACTTTAAATTCTTCAAAAAACTTTCTCATATTTTTACTCCTTTTGCCTATTTTTAAATATTATACTATTTAAAAACAAAATTGTCAATTCCGCCGTTTTTACTATTTATTTTACTTTTTAAGAAATTGGTGAAAGGCTTCGTAAAGGCCGGTAGAAGCAAGGCCCGAAAGCAGCCCTGTTAAAATAATTTGGGGCGACATTCCCATTTCTAGCCAAGCGTTAAGGCCAACGCCTATTAGCCCCGAAATTAAAGGAATAAACTTATTCACCCTTTCAAAAGGAATAAGATTTTTAATTATGTAGCCTATGCAAAGGCAAATTCCGGTTACAACAGGGGCGCTAAACTGATTTAAGAATTCCACGGTTGTTCTCTCCTTTCAAGACTGGTTATTCTGTGATTTACAACCTTAAACTTTTCTTCAAAAAGGTTGTGTTCTTCTTCGAGCCTAAAGGTTCGCTCTATAATTTTATTGTGTTTTTCAACCTTTTGTTCTAATTGTTCTATTCTATATTGCCAAACCTTGTTCGAGACAAGGGCCCCCACAAGAGATCCTAGACCCGAACCGCAAAGCCCGATTACAGCAACCATAACGGCTTCGCTCATTTAAACACCATCCTTTTTAATAACGGCGTCAAACCCTTTGCCCTTTAATTCTTTAACCAGCGACTGAGCGTTTTCCAGCTTAGAAAACGCGCCAACCTGAACCCTATAAATAATCGACTCGTTGGATATTTTTTCGGGAGTTTTTAGTTTAAGGTTTCCCTTTTTCACTAAAACCTCTACTATAGCCGAAGCGCATTTGTCGGCATAGGAATCGGTTAATATTATGGGAACATCGGTAGAACTATCCATAAATCCGAGTTCAAGCAAAACCGCCGGCATAGCGGTTTGGCGGCATTCGGCTAAATTTTCTTTAGCTAAAGGTTGCGCGCGGTTACCTTTAAGGCCTGTTTTTTCTATTAGGGCGGTATAAAGGTCTTTTTGGAGCGATAAGGTTTCGGGCCCTACCTTTGTATAGGTGTAAGCCACAATACCACCGCCGCTTCCGCCGTTTATGCCTGCGTTGTGGTGAATAGAAATATAAAGGTTTGCGCCAAACTTGTTAGCCGCCGCGGTGCGCTCTTCTACCGAAATAGCCTTTTCGCCCGACCTGTCGTCGGTTCGAAGAAGCGAATAACCTTCGTAGGCATTTAGTTTTTGCTCAACCTTTTCGGCTATTCGGGCGTTTAAAGTCCATTCGCGAGTTTCGTTTTTATCTAAACTTTTAAGGCACCTTTTGCCCGAAGTGTGTTTATAATGGCCGGCTGTAAGGGCGATTTTAAACATTCTCGCTCACCTCTAAAGCTTCGCTTATTTCAGCAAGGTCGTTTTGGTCTAAAACGCCCTTTTCGAACCAACCGGCAGCATTTAAAATAATTTGATAGCCCGCCATTTTTCCAATAGCCGAAATCAAACCTTTTTTAATAAATTCTTTTAAACTAAACATTAAATATTACCTCCCAGTGAAATTATTGCGTTTGTAAGTTCGGTAAACGCCTTATTTGTATCGCGATTATACTCGGCCGATAGGGTAACCTCTTCGCCGTCAACAGAAATTGTTATACCCGTATCTTGGCTATCTATATCTTCGACACTTCCGTCCTCTAAAGGAACAAGTTGTTTTGGCGGAGCATACTCAGCATATTCGGTTACTTCCGCGCCGGGTTCACATTGAATATTCTTTATGTGAGTACGGGTGCTTGAACTAGCGCTAATATACAACCCTTTTACAGTTTTCCCCGCATCGCTTGTGATTGAAAAAGAGGTTTCCTTTTTCGAAGTTTTGAAATACGCTATGGTATTAGAATTTTGGTCTTCATATACAAAATAAAAGGCTATTGTAACCATTGTTTCATCGGCCTCATTATATCCTCTAAAAGAAACAGTGTACTGCGTATTGGGGGCAAAACCCTCAGCAACAGGACATTCATAATAAGCTCCGTTAGGATTATAAAATTGCCTAAGTGTTGTAGCCTTTCCAACATAATATCCGTTTTCAACCTTCCAACCTGTTGCTTTTCCGCTTGGAGTTGTAATTAAAAGATTTGGGTTAAACATATTTTTCCCGCAAACATTAACCTTTGCACCGGATGAATCCTCGCCCGAAAGGGTTAACTTTATAGGGTGCTTTATAGGCGAAATGTCGCTAATAGATATTACTTTGCCTTCTTTTTTACCCCTTAGCGCGTTTGAAAAAGAAACCCGATTTTTTTCTGCCGTTTTTTCGATTTCCTCGCCTAAATCTTTAATCTCTTCTGTAAAACTTTGCGCCATAGACTGGGCTATTTTAGCGCCCTGTTCGGCCGCGGCCGCATTTGTTGCCGCAGTTTGAGCAAGATTTGCGTTTAGATTAGTT
The DNA here is from genome assembly GCA_045597065.1 of Acutalibacteraceae bacterium. Classification (GTDB taxonomy): domain Bacteria; phylum Bacillota; class Clostridia; order Oscillospirales; family Acutalibacteraceae; genus SFWF01. The sequence goes on from JAZODO010000106.1 coordinate 3,354, forward strand.
TGTGTCGCTAAATCGGTTACATTCTGAAGATGTTGGGCGGTTTCTTCCAAACATCTTTGCGCTTTTTCGGCGTTGTTTTTTGTAGTTTCGTTTAAATAGGCCGCATTGTTCGCAAAATTACTTGCAGCATTAACCATAGCGCTAATTTTTTCGCGGTTTTCCTCGCAATTTTCGGCCGCCCGTTCGGCTGCATCTCGGTATTCTTTAGAAGCCGCGGTTGCAAGTTCTGCCTCTTCTGCAGCTAATGTTGTTATTGAAAATATAAGTACAAAAGCCATTAAAATAGCTATTATTCTTTTCATT
>JAZODO010000107.1:0-19776 GCA_045597065.1 Acutalibacteraceae bacterium
GTTGTAATGGGTACGGTTGGCTATGCCTCACCCGAGCAATTAGGCGTAGCACAAAGCGATGCCAGAACAGACATTTATGCGTTGGGTGTTTTGCTTAATGTTATGATTACCGGCAAACACCCAAGCGAAAAAATGGCAAAAGGCAAAGCCGGCAGAATCGTCCGCAAATGCACAAACGTAAACCCCGACGAGCGATATCAATCGGCTAAAAAACTTGCACATGTGTTATGAATTAAAATCGGTATTCTGATTGGTGTGTTTCGTGAATGGTAATACAGGCTGCTATTAAAGATATGAAATAATTAAAATTTCATAAAACAATCAATCCCCACCGAGCAATCGGTGGGGATTTTCTTTCACAGTCCGTTTTACGGGACACTGCCTATGCTAAAATTAAGACATAAAAGGAAAAAGGAGTTTTAAAAATGAAAATCAAAGGCGGGTTAATAGGTGTCATTATTGCATTATTGTATTTTCCACTCGGAGTAATTTTAGCCCTTGCAAAAAACTATAAATAAGGAGAAAAACAATGAAAACAATCACAGTTAAAGGCGTAGGAAACGTATCGGTAAAACCGGATTATGTTGTTTTATCAATGTCGCTCGAAACGAGAAATCACGATTACGAAACCGCTATGCGAGAGGCGGCAAGCAGAATTGACCAAATTAACGAAAGCTTATCAACTATCGGCTTTGAAAAGGAATCGGTAAAAACAACCGATTTTAACGTAAGAACCGATTACGAAAGCAAGAAAGATAGAGCCGGAAATTATTATCGCGTTTTCAACGGATATGTGGTAAACCACCGCTTAAAAGTATCTTTTGATTTTGATACAAAGGTGTTATCTAAGGCGCTCGGAACAATTGCCGGTTGCATAGCCGAACCCGAATTGTCGATTAGCTTTACAGTTAAAAAACCTTCAGCGGTAAACGAGGCGCTCCTAAAAAGTGCAACAGTAAACGCAAAGAAGAAAGCCGAGATTTTGTGCGAGGCAACAGGCGCCAAACTCGGCGAACTCGTAAATATCGACTACAATTGGGGCGAACTAAATATCTATTCCAGAACGAGATATGATATGGAAGATGCCTGTATGAAAGCTTGCGCGGAAGCTCCATTTAGTCTTGATATTGAGCCGGACGATATCGATGCCACCGACACTGTAACCTTTGTTTGGCAAATAGCATAAATTTAGCCGATGAGTATTCCTCATCGGCTATCGCTATATAAATGATAAAAAGAAAAATGCTGCTATCGCCGGCTTTATGCGAATATAATTTAGCTGTTGCGAAGCAACAATTTCACTACGAAGCGGGAGCGAAATCCAAGGGGGTTTAATTAGAATTTAATTTCTTCGCCTTTTTTAAGTCTTTCGCGGTATTCTGCTGTTGCACAGAAAATTACGTCGCCCGAAGAGTTGATAGCGGTTTCAAGCGAATCTTGTACAACGCCGATTATAAAACCAACCGCAACAACCTGCATAGCAATATCTTGTCCAACGCCTAAGAGGGAACATGCCATAGGAATTAGTAAAAGCGAGCCGCCGGCAACGCCCGAAGCACCGCAAGCGCCAAGGGTAGCTACAAAACTGAGTAAAATTGCAATAATGGGGTTTACGCTTATTCCTTGAGAGAAAGCGGCCGCCAAAGACATAACGGTAATGGTAATTGCGGCGCCGTCCATATTTATTGTTGCGCCCAAAGGAATAGCAACAGAATAATATTCCTTATCGAGCCCAAGTTTTTCGCAAAGTTTCATATTAACGGGTATGTTAGCCGCAGAACTTCTTGTAAAGAAGGCGGTAAGGCCCGATTCTTTAAAGCATTTAAGAACTAGAGGGTAGGGGTTTCTTTTAAGCGAAACAGCAACTATAAGCGGGTCAACAATTAGCGCAACAGCAAGCATACAACCTACGAGTAAAAGCAACACTTTTCCGTAATCGGTAAAGATTTCAATACCGTATTCTCCAACCGAAGAATATACAAGACCCATAATTCCGAAAGGAGCAAGTTGAATAATCCAAGCAACCGTTTTAGAAACAGCGGCCGAAATATCGCCGAGCACAACCTTTGTTTTGTCGCTGGCGGCGCGAAGCGCTAATCCTAAAACAACCGCCCAAGTAAGAATACCGGTATAATTTCCGCTAATTATAGCCGAAATCGGGTTGGTTACCATATTTGAAAGAAGAGTTTTAAACACTTCGCCAAGCCCTGCGGGAGCCGATTGTTCAATAGTTTCGGAAAGAGGAATAGTAACCTTAAAAATATAACTGCCCAAAACGGCAACAATAGCGGCTAAAAAAGTGCTAAGTAGGTAAAAAAGAATAACCGTTTTAAATCTGCCGCCGATGCCTTTGCCGGCGCTGGATAGCGAAGCTATAACTAAAACGAAAACGAGTATGGGCGCAACGGCTTTAAGGGCGCCTACAAAAATATCGCCGAATATAGTAACAAAAGATGCTCCCGGAACAAATAATCCTAAAAGCGCGCCAATAACCAAACCGATGGCTATACGTAATATAAGCGGCGCTTTTGTATAAACACCTAATATTTTTTTCATAAAAATCTCCTTTATGTTTTTTAGAATTATACCATATTATAAAAGGTTTGTAAATAAGACATAAAAGATTAAAAAAACACCTTCGCAGCAAAGGGAGTTTTTATTATATAGGCTGCTTTTATTTTTTAAGGCATAGCATATATGGTATATTGCATATATTTTAAATGTTAAAAACAACAAAATATACAAACTTTCTCTTGTTGTTGACAACCTTTTTTTCCAACATTATAATATACTTATGGTACGTATTTGCCATATGAAAGGAGCTATAAACTATGATGATGACAATCTACGGAAGAGCCCTTAAAGTTCTTCTAAAAAAACCCTTTAAACTTTGGGGCCTTTCTCTTCTTGCAATTTTACTAAGTTCTGTACTTTCCGCTTTATGCGGCGCCTCGGTTCCTGTTTTAGGCATTTCGGTTGCTCTACTTATCCAAACTGCAATGACCTTAATTTTCCTTAGAGGTTATCGCGGAGAAGATGTAGCAGTTATTCAACTTTTCGACTGCTTTAAAGATTGGAACATTATTAAAAGAGTACTACTCGGCCTTGGTTGGATGTATCTTCGTATTTTCCTTTGGGCAATTATTCCTTTTGCAGGTCCTGTTTTCGCTATTATTCGTATGTATCAATATCGTTTAACCCCCTATATTTTAATTTTCGAACCCGAAGTTAAAATTACCGACGCAATTAACGTTTCTACCGAAAAAACCAGAGGCTATAAGCTTCAAATGTGGTTAGCAGATTTCGTTTATATTGCTATGTTCTTCGCAGCAATGCTAACCCTTATTATTTTCGCAATGATACCTGTTTTAGGCGCAATATTTGCGTTAACTGCTGTTGTATTATATATTGCATTTATCGCTTTAGCCCCCTTATTTGCAGGTTTAGTTCAAGCTGCTTTCTACGAAGAAATTACCGGAAGAGCTGTTAAATACTGCTCGGGTTGCGGTTTTAAGATTACTTCTGCCGAAGCTAATAACTGCGCTAATTGCGGCAAACCCGTATAAAAACAGTAAATGAATTAAAAAAAGACACGATAGCGTTAACGCTGTCGTGTCTTTAATTTTGTTTAAATTTTAGTTCCCTCTAAAACCGAATATTTTATAGCGGTTTTGTTTTTCTTTTTTAAAATGGCCGTTACAGCAAAGTATGCGCAATAGATTAAAAAGCTCGTTCCAAACACACAGAAAACTACCATAAAGGGCATAATCTTATCGGGCAAGAAGGGGAATATGCTATATTCAATAAAGAACCAGTTAAACCCTTGGTCGTATACCGTATTACCAAACCAAGCCCAAACAAGAATTGCTAAAATCATTAAAAGTTCTTTCCAAATAGTTTTGAAATTATATTTAACTTCGCCAAAGGCAAGGTTTAAAACGCCCCAACAAAATAGGAACCCGTGATACATAAAGGTTTGAAAAATAATATAGCAAAATGGGGGTTGGCCGCCGAGAGCGGTGCCGGGGTAACACATCCACATTAAACTCGATGCGATAGATAGCGTAACAACCGGCTGTTTTATTATATTGAATTTAGGGTTAAATTCTACAAAGGGAACCAAAACGGCCATAATAGTACAAATATTAAAGGGCAACTTATAGGCGCTGATTCCGTTATAACTGTCGGAAAGAGGCATAATAAAAAAGTCTATAAGATAAAGCCCAACGGTTAAATAGGCCATAATCTTTTTAAAGGACAACTGTTTGTTTTTATATTTGTTTCCTAAAAGAGCCAAAGCCAAGGTTCCGCCAAAAACTATAAATAGATATAGAAAATGCCAACCGTCGAACAAACCAATTTTAAGGGTTGAATTGTTTTGACTAAACAACCACGAAAAAAATTCCTTCATAAAAACACCACCATATATATAAGCGTTGCGATATGATTATATCACTATAAAGGTTTTATGTAAAGTTTTTTCGGCAAGATTTGACATGTAATTTTTTACTTGATTTACTCTTTTTATATGTTATAATTTGCTTATAAAACAAGGGGGACTTATTTATGGAAAAACCTTTAGAACTTTTAGTAGACGGTTATAGTAATACCGCTATTTTCAGAAAAATGGCCTTTGTTGGCGATAGCCTTTCTTCGGGAGAATTTGAAACGGTAGACCAAAACGGAGTTCACGGCTTTCACGACCTTTATGAACATTCTTGGGGTCAATATCTTGCCCGTAAAAACGGCCTTTTAGGCTATAACTTTTCGCGCGGCGGAATGACAGCTAAATGGTTTTTAGAAACCTTTGCCGACGAAAACGATTTTTGGAACAAAGATAAAGCCGCAGGGGCCTATGTGTTCGCCCTTGGCGTAAACGATTTATTCCACCAAGGCTTTAAGGTTGGCTCGGCCGAAGACATTACTAAAACCGAGTTCGAAGGCGACCGCCCCTATATTAGTTACTACGCCGAAATAGTTAGAAGGTATAAAGAAATCGCCCCCGACGCGAAGTTTTTCTTTGTAACGTTGCCCAAAGACGGCCGCGATAAAGAAATTACCGAAAATCAGGTTCGCGCTATGTATGATTTAGCCGAACATTTTAGTAATTCTTACGTTATCGACCTTTATAAATACGGCGAAGTTTACGATAATAATTTTAGAAACAATTATTATCTTTATGGTCACCTAAACCCAATGGGCTATATATATACCGCAAGAATAATAGATTCTTATATCGACTATATTATTAGACAAAACCCTCGCGATTTTGTAAACGCGGGCCTTATTGGAACAGGAATTGAATACTAATAAAATTAGAAAAAACGAGCCTTTTGGCTCGTTTTAATTTCTTTCTTGCCAAGTAATAAGCAACGTTCCTTCGGCTATACTTCTTTCCCGGTTTACGGGCGACTATTATTCGCTTTTGCTCGGCGTAAATATAGGCGGAACGGGAACCTTAATCGCCTCGCTTGCAAGCCTTATTACTTTTAGCGAATTTAAAATTTTATACCCTAAAAAAATTAAAAGCTATTTTTGGCTTTTTACCCTTATAAACCTAATCTTTTTAGTAATATTAACCCTTTTTGCAAAATTTGTGTTTTAAAAAAACCTCCCTAAATTTAGGGAGGTTTTCTTTTTTAGTCGGTAAATTTCATAGCCTTTTGGAACTTTTTGTTGGTAGCAAGTACCGAAATTTCGTTATTTACTGCCGAAATTAAGTGGGGGTAATCTTCTGTTTTATCGGTAACGGTTTTAAAGCGGTTTGCATCTTTTCCGATAGCGGCCGCAAGTATAGCAACTATAAGGGTAGAGGTTGCCTTGTCGCCTGTAACAAAAAGTTCGCCAAAAAGGTCGATAAGTTTTTTAATATTCTTTTTAGCGCCCGAATCTAAGGTTTTTCTAATTTCGGGAACAAAGTAGGTAGTATAAAAATCTAAATAAAGGAACTTGCCCTTTTCGGCAGTTTCTTTTTTATAGGTTTCTTTAAGTTCGGGGTAGGTAGCAAGTAGTTTTGCGGTTAAAACCGAAACGGTAACTGCTCCCGAACCATTACCTGCGGTAGGGAGTTCGGTTTCTCCAACCGACTTACGAGCGTTTTTAACGCCCAAGGCCTTTTTTGCGCTATCTACAAAGTCGATACCAACGCTAACGGCGTCTTTTTGGCCGTGAGTATTATCGAAAAGGTAGGAAGAAACCAAAGCGTACTCGCCAACATTTCCTTCGGCGCAGTCGGCCATAAATAAATTATAAAGCGATTTTTCTTCGTTATATTCAATTTTTAAAGCCTTAGTAGCGCTAATAAAAATTCCGTTTTCTGCCTTAAAGCCAAATTCGTCTAAAAACGACTGCATTTCGGCCGTGATAACATCATAAAATCTGTTTTCCAAAAAATTCACATCCAAAATATATTTTTATAAAGTATATCATAAAAAGGTGCCGTTGTCTAGCACGGTATTTTACCGCGCTCTTTTAGTTTTCGGGCTAAATAAACAATAGGCGTGTCGAGAAGCGAGGTTGCTACATAAATTATATACCCGAAAACCATAATAGAAATTAGCGTTTTTGTTTCGTAAATACCGAAAAAGGCGATAAAGTTAAAGAGAACGGTATTTACAATTTGAGAAATTAGGGTAGAGCCGTTATTTCTAAGCCACAAAAAGGCGCGGCGGTTCCCGCATTTTTTCTCGGTTAGCGCCCACCATTTGTGGTAAAGGAAAACGTCTAACTTTTGCGAAACGGCGAACCCTATAAAACTTGCGAGTAAAAGTCGGGGGGTTACCGAAAAGAGCGTTTCAATCGAAGGGGTTGCCCAATCGTTTTGCGAAGGGGTAAAAAGTAGCCACGACTGCGAAATTATAACCATAAATACGGCCGTAAAAATGCCAATATTAACCGCCTTGTTGGCCGCCTTTTTGCCTTCGTTTTCGCTTAAAATATCGGTAATAAGGTAGGTAGAAGCGAAAAGAACGTTACCAAGAGTTTGCTCAAATCCGAACGCGTCTACCAAAATTAAAACCTCTATGTTTGCCATAACGGTTGCAAAAACGGTAAAGGCGTAAAGCCCCTCTTTACCAAAACAGCGGTAGGCGAAAACTGTGCCCGAGTAAATAACAATAAGCGATAAAATTAGAATTAGTTCGTTCATAAGCTCTCCTTTTAGGGAAAACAAAAGCGCCCAATACGGGCGCTAAAAAATAAAACGTTTCCCGTAGTTTTGTTTTAGGACAGGATGGTTTCGAACTGTCCGCAAAGTGCAAATAGAGTTTATCATAAACAAAAGATAAAGTCAAGAAAACCTAAAAGATGCCCCCAAAAGGCCAAAACTTTATTTAATTAGGCGGAAAAGGGATTAAATCTTATTTTATTTTGTCAAATAGGCTTGAATAGAGGTTTGGTTTATGATAAAATCAAAGAATATTAAGTATTAAGGAGAATATTATGGCAAACGTAACTGCTTGTTTCGGTTCTAACGTTTTTAGCGAGGGCGTAATGAAGGCCCGCCTACCGAAAGAAACCTTTAAGCTAGTACAAAAAGCAATACATAATAATAAAAGGCTCGACTCTGCTACCGCCGCTATTGTTGCCGACGCTATGAAAGATTGGGCAATAGAAAAGGGCGCTACTCACTATACCCATTGGTTCCAACCTATGACAGGAATTACTGCCGAAAAGCACGACAGCTTTATTTCCCCAACCGGCGACGGTAAGGTAATTATGGAGTTTTCGGGTAAAGAACTTATTCAGGGCGAAACCGACGCTTCTTCCTTCCCCTCGGGCGGTCTTCGCGCAACCTTCGAAGCGCGTGGTTATACCGCGTGGGACCCAACCTCTTTTGCCTTTATTAAAAACAACGTTCTTTGTATTCCTACCGCCTTTTGCTCTTATACAGGCGAAGCGCTCGATAAAAAGACTCCTCTTCTTCGTAGTATGGAAGCAATTAACAAACAGGCTCTTCGCGTTTTAAAACTCTTTGGAAACGAAGAGGTAACCGCCGTTAAAACAACCGTTGGCCCCGAACAGGAATATTTCCTTATCGATAAGGAATATTACCTTGGCCGTAAAGACCTTGTTTATACCGGCCGTACCCTTTTTGGCGCTATGCCCCCTAAAGGACAAGAACTCGACGACCATTATTTTGGAACTATTAAATCTCGCGTTAAGGCCTTTATGACCGAAGTAGATGAAGAACTTTGGAAGTTAGGCGTACTTTCTAAAACCGAGCATAACGAAGCCGCTCCCGCACAGCACGAACTTGCTCCCTTTTTCGCTACTACCAACATTGCGGTAGACCATAACCAAATTACTATGGAACTGCTCCAAAGAATCGCTAAAAAGCACGACCTTATTTGTTTGCTCCACGAAAAGCCTTTTAGCGGCGTAAACGGTTCGGGTAAGCATAATAACTGGTCTATTTCTACAAATACCGGCGTAAACCTTTTAAATCCGGGCGAAACTCCTTACGAAAACGCCCAGTTTTTACTATTCCTTTGTGCCGTAATTAAGGCGGTCGACGAATATCAAGACCTGCTTCGTGTTTCGGTAGCCTCTGCCGCTAACGATCACCGCCTAGGTGCTCTAGAAGCGCCCCCTGCAATAGTTTCTATGTTCTTGGGCGACGAGCTTTCCGAAATTTTAGAAGCTATCGAGACCGATACCCCCTATGGCGCCAAAGAGAAGGAAAATTTAAAGGTTGGAGTTCACGTTCTTCCTAAATTCCCGAAAGATACTACCGACCGTAACCGTACCGCGCCTATTGCCTTTACCGGCAATAAGTTCGAATTTAGAATGCTTGGCTCTTCCGAATCGGTTGCCGAACCTAACGTTGTTCTAAATACGGCAACGGCCGAAGCGCTTCGCCTTTTTGCCGACGAACTCGAAGCGGCCGAAAACTTTGAAGAGGCTCTTCACGACCTAATTCAAAAAACCATTCGAAACCATAAGCGCATAATCTTTAACGGAAATTGTTACGACGAATCTTGGCCGAAAGAAGCCGAAAAGCGTGGGCTTTTAAACCTTAAAACAACCCCCGATGCGCTTCCTCGCCTTTTAAAGGAAAAGAATATTGCCCTTTTTGCTACCCATAAAATTTATACCGAAAACGAACTTCGCTCTCGCCTTGAAATAATGCTTGAAAACTATTGTAAAATAGTTCATATCGAAGCTCGTACAATGGTAGATATGGCTAAAAAGGAACTTCTTCCTGCAATAAGCGAATATATTGCCGACCTGGCAAGTCAGGCTACCGCCGCCGCAGAAGCTTTTAAGGCAGATATAAGCGGAAGTTTCGAATCTGAAATTGCGTTAAAACTTATTTCCCTTAAAGCAAACGCTTTTAGTTCTTTAAATAAATTAGAAGAAAAAATTAAAGGCGCGGCCGCCAAAACCTCGGCCGAAGAAGCGGCTCTTTACTTTAAAGACGAAATCATTCCCCTTATGGAAGAGCTCCGCTTTTTTGTCGATTCTATGGAACCCTTAACCGCCGAAGCCTATTGGCCTATGCCTACCTACGGCGACCTACTCTTTGGAGTGCTTTAAAAACAAAAGACGTGTGAGCTAGGGGTTGTATCCGTAAGGACACAACCCCAGTTTTATTCGCCTTACGGCGAGTTCTATTGCTACGCAGTTATATTCGACTGCCGCCGAGTTATATTGCCTTCGGCAGTTTATGGCGAATAAAATATCACTGAAACATCAAGGTTTCAATAACACTATTGCCGCAAGGCAATAATATCACTCCGACAAAGTCGGAATATAACTTGAAAGCCTATAAGTTTTTATGTATAATAAATTTAGAGGTGATAAATATAGCAGACAGTATTTTAAGAGACAAAGCAAAAGAATTTGCAAAGAAAGTAGTTTTTCTTTGCCGTGATATGAAAACAAATCATAAAGAATCGGTTTTAATAAATCAATTGCTCCGCTCATCAACCTCTATAGGAGCAAATTTACACGAGGCTCAATACGCTCAAGGAACAAAAGATTTCATTTCAAAACTTGAAATAGCTCAAAAGGAGTGCTACGAAACGGAATATTGGTTAGAACTTCTTTTTGAGACAGGTTGTATGCCGGAAGAGATTTATAAGGATATTCAAAATGAATGTGGTTCGATTCGCAGGATGTTGATTTCGTCACTCAAAACGATAAAATCAAAATAAAAAAAGATGCACGAATTTTTTGTGCATCTTTTTTACTGTCCTTTAGGGTACGACTTTAACACACGTATTTTTTGTTTTATTTAACTTTTTTAAAATAAAAACTTAAAGCGACTATCCCGGCCGAAAGGGTTATAAAACTTACCGCGTTTTGAACAAATAGTAACATATAAACCTTTTCGCTGTTTATAAATAAATAGGTTTGGTCTGCGGCAAAAAGTAAAACCGAACCTATCGAAAATAAAAGGGGTAAAAACCAAAGGTTTAAAATTTTACTTGTGTTTTCGGTAACGCGTAAAACCGAAAATAGCGCAACGCTTAAAAAGGCCAAAAAGCCAAAAAGGGTAATAAAAAGGTTTAAAAGGGCCGAAAGACTAAAACCGCCAAACAAGGTTTTAAGGTAACTTATAAGGGGTAAAAACTGAAAAACAGCGGCAATAGCGGCAAAAACCGCGGAATAAAGGCCAACCTTATTAAGAAAAAGAACAACCGAAAGCCCTAAACAACAAAGCCCAAAACGGCTAAACAACGCGCCCAAAAAGGGAACGCCCAAAGCGGCCGAAAAAATAGGAGCCATTAAATAATAGGCCAAAAACAAAGCGGCTGATATGTAAAGAGGTGTTTTAGATTTACTCATAACCTACTCCTTAAAATGTGTTTTATTTATTATACCATAAATTTTTATCTAGTACAAAATGTTTTTAAATACCGTTGAAACTTTATAAAAAAGAATATATAATATGTTTGTAATTTTATTTGGAGAAGATATATGAATATTTACTTTTATACCTTAGGTTGTAAGGTTAACCAATATGAATCAGAGGCTATATCCGAAGCCCTTAAAAATGCGGGGCATAATATTGTTAGTAGCCCCCTTGGCGCCGACTGTGTTTTAATAAATTCTTGTACCGTAACGGCCGAAAGCGACCGTAAAACCCGCCAAGCCGTTCGCCGTTTTCGTAGGAATTTGCCAGGTGGAGTTATAATTCTTGCCGGTTGTATGCCCCAAGCCTTTCCTGCCGACGCAGCCGAACTTTTAGAAGCCGATATTATTACGGGAAACACCGCCCCCGAAAAAATTCCAACCTTGCTCGAAACCTTTTTAAAAACGGGTGAGAGAATAGTAGAAATTGCGCCCCATACTAAAAAGGAAAAATATACTACCCCCCTGGTAACCGATTTTTCGGAGCGTACCCGCGCCTTTATGAAGATAGAAGACGGTTGCGACCGCTATTGTACCTACTGTATAATTCCTAAAGCAAGGGGAGAAATTAGGTCGAAATCGTTAGCTGATATTACGGCCGAAGCCGAAAGTTTAGCCAAAAAAGGCTTTTGCGAAATCGTTTTGGTAGGTATAAATTTAACCTCGTTCGGTAAAGATAAGGGGCTAAATATTTGCGACGCCGTTCGCGCCGCCGCAAAGCCTAGCGGAATTAAACGAATTCGCCTAGGCTCGCTGGAACCCGACCACATTAGCGACCAAGTTTTAAAGGGTTTAAAGGCTGAGGAAAAGTTTTGCCCCCAATTTCATTTAGCGCTACAATCGGGAAGCGATAAAACCCTTAAACGAATGAACCGCCACTACGACACCGCCTTTTACCGCGACCTTGCTGGGCGGATTCGCGCTACCTTTGAAAACGCTTCTATTACTACCGATATTATGGTAGGATTTGCGGGCGAAACGGCCGAAGAATTTAACGAAAGCCTAAACTTTTTTAAAGAAATGGGCTTCGCCAGAGCCCATGTTTTCGCCTACTCTAAAAGGCAGGGAACGGTTGCCGCCGCCCTTAAAGAACAGGTAGAGGGTAAAGAAAAAGAGTTTAGAGCAAAGGAAATGGCCGCGGCCGCCTCAATAAGCGAAGAAAACTTCGTTAAATCTCAAGTTTTAAAAACCGCCGAAGTTCTTTTTGAAACCTATAAAAACGGAATAGCCGAAGGCTATACCCCTAATTATACAAGGGTAAAAATGGCCTCGGGCGAAAACCCTTCGGGTAAAATTTTAACCGTAAAACTAACTTCGGCTGTAAAAGATTTCTGTATAGCAGAAAAGGTATAATTTTATGAACAAAAAAGACATAATTGAATTTTTTAACCGCCTAGCCCCCTCGTGGGATGCCGATATGATTAAAAACGACGCCATTATAGCGAAAATTTTAACCGGCGCCAGGGTAGAAAAGGGGACAACCGTTTTAGACGTTGCTTGCGGAACGGGGGTTTTGTTTCCCTATTATTTAGAGCGCGGCGTAAAAGCCTTAACGGGGGTAGATATTTCTCCCGAAATGATAAAAATTGCCCGCGAAAAATTCGGGGGCGAAGATAAAATTTCCCTAATTTGTGCCGATGTAGAAAACCTAAATGGTAAAAAGTTCGACCGAATTGTAGTTTATAACGCATTCCCTCATTTTTTAAACCCCGAAAACCTAATAAAAACCCTTTCGGGTATGTTAAATAGAGGGGGAACCCTAACTGTTGCCCACGGAATGAGCAAAGCGGCCATAGACAGCCACCATTCAGGCTCGGCTCAAAAGGTTTCGGTGGGGCTAATCGAAGCCGAAGACCTTGCTAACCTTTTTAAACCCTATTTAAACCCCTACCTCGTAATTTCAAACAACGAAATGTACCAAGTTTCGGCAGTAAAGGAATAAAAAACCGCTCAATTATGAGCGGTTTTAATTTTGTTTGGGTCTTTGTAGGGCGGGGGCAAGACCACGCCGTTTTTTATATTGTAGAATAAATAAATCTTCCCTTACCGTTTATCATAGCGGTACATTGTTCGGGGATATAAATGCTGTCGCCTTTTTTGGCGGTAATAAGGCCTTCTTCATATTTAACCGAAATTTCGCCGTCTAAAACTAAAAGGGAAACAAAGTTTTTAGCGTTTACCCCAAAACCGCCGTCTAACTCAATAAGTTTTGTAACAAAGTATTTGCAACTTGCAAGACTTCTAATTTTTCCAAAGGAATGTTCCTCTATTTCGCCAACCTTTCCGTAGGGAATAGTAGGTACGGTGGTTTTAGTAACGGCAAGCGCCTTTTCAACGTGAAGTTCGCGCGGTTTTCCGTCGGCGCCAAGGCGGCCATAGTCGGAAACGCGATAGGTAGTATTAGAATTTTGTTGAATTTCGGCTATTAAAATTCCCTTACCGATAGCGTGAAGTGTTCCTGCCTCTATAAAGAAAACGTCGCCCTTTTTAACAGGAACGTTGTTCATAACGTCCGATAGAGTGTTGTTTTCAATTCTTTCTTTAAATTCTTCGGCCGAAATATCGTTTTTAAAGCCGTAAATCAGTTCGGCTCCCTCGTCGCAATCTACTATGTACCACATTTCGGTTTTGCCGGGTTCGCCCTCGGTTTTATAGGCGAATTCGTCTTCGGGGTGTACCTGAACCGAAAGGCGGTCGAGCGCGTCGATAAGTTTAATTAAAATGGGAAAATGTTCTCCTTTTTCGCCAAAAGCCTTTAAGGCTTGGTCGAAAGATTTACCTTTTAGTTCGCCGTTTAAAACAACATTAGTGCCGTCTTTATGGCTTGCGAGCATCCAACCTTCGGCGGCTATTTTCTTATCGGTTTCAAAGCCGTATTCTTCAATAAGGCGGCGGCCGCCCCAAAGATAATCTTTAATAACGGGTTTTAGTAAAAGAGGATATTTTTTCATAAAACTCTCCTTAAAATTTAGGTTATGAATTCATTATACTAAAAGCCAACTTTAAGGTCAATAAGGTTTATGCCCAAATCTTGCTTTTTTAAAGAAAATGTGTTAATATTCTAAAATAGAAAAGTATGTAATTTCGAGGTGAAAATATGGCAGAAAAAACTATAGCCGCTATTTCTACCCCCTCGGGTGAGGGCGGAATAGGCGTAATTCGTATTTCGGGCGAAGAAGCCCTATCGGTTGCCGATAAGGTTTTTAAAAGCGTTTCCGGCAAAAAACTAAGCTCCCTTTCGGGTTATACCGCCCTTTTCGGCCATGTTTTCGAGGGCGAAGAACTAATCGACGAAGCGGTTGCTACCGTATTTTTAGCCCCTAAAAGTTATACCGGCGAAACGGTTTGCGAACTTTCGTGCCACGGCGGGCAATTTGTAACCTCTGCGGTACTTCGCGCCGTTTTAAATGCGGGGGCCGGTATGGCCGCTCCCGGCGAATTTACAAAACGCGCCTTTTTAAACGGAAAGTTAGACCTAATTAAAGCCGAAAGCGTAATGGGCCTAATTTCGGCTAAAAGCCGCGAAGAACTTAAAATGCAAATGGCTGCCAAACAGGGAAGTACGAGCCGCGAAATCGAAAAAATAGAAAAAACCCTTTTAGAACTATCGGCTAACTTTGCCGCGTATAGCGACTACCCCGACGAAGACCTACCCGACCTTGCCCCCGAAAACTTTAAAAGGCTACTGGGCAACGCTGAATCGGGCCTTGTAAAACTGCTTTCTACCTTCGATACGGGAAAAGTTATTCGAAACGGTCTTGCTACCGCTATTGTAGGTAAGCCTAACGTTGGAAAGTCTACCTTAATGAATATGCTTTCTCGCGAGGCGAGGTCAATCGTTACCGATATTGCGGGAACTACCCGCGACGTAATAGAAAACACCGTTAGTTTTGGCGGCCTAACCTTAATTTTGGCCGATACCGCAGGTATTCGTTCAACCGAAGATACGGTAGAAGAGGTTGGCGTTAATTTAGCCAAAGAGAGAATCGGTTTTTCTCAACTCGTTTTCGCTGTTTTCGATAGCGCTCTACCGCTCGACTCTAACGATACCGAAATTCTTTCGCTTTTAAACCCCGAAAACACTATTGTTGTACTTAATAAGGCCGATAAAGGCCAAGTGTTAACCGAAGCCGACTTTAAAGGCTTTACTACCGTTTCTGTTTCGGCTAAAAACGGCGAAGGCGAAGAAGAACTTAAAGCCGCCCTTCGTAAGGTTTCGGGAACAGGCGATTTCGACCCGTCGGCCGCCCTTTTATTAAACGAACGCCAACGCGAACTTGCCCAAAAGGCGCTTTTAGCGGTAGAAGAGGCCGAAAACCTATTAAATTTAGGCTTTACTATCGATGCGGTTGGCGTTTGCGTAGACGAAGCCCTTTCGCTGCTTTATACCTTCGACGGAAAGCGTGTTACCAACGAGGTAGCCGACGAAGTATTCCGCCGTTTCTGTGTAGGAAAATAAGTTTTTATAAAAAGGAGATTTTCTCTTGAATTATTTTGCAGGTAATTTCGACGTTGCCGTTATAGGCGCAGGCCACGCGGGTATAGAAGCCGCCCTTGCGGCCGCAAGGCTTGGCCAAAAAACGGTTATGTTTTGCATAAATTTAGATTCGGTTGGCAATATGCCTTGTAACCCCTCTATTGGCGGTACCGCAAAGGGCCACCTTGTTCGCGAAATAGATGCGCTCGGTGGAGAAATGGGTGTTGCGGCCGATAAAACTACCCTACAAAGCCGAATGTTAAATTTAGGAAAAGGCCCTGCCGTTCATTCTCTTCGCGCCCAAATCGACCGTAAGGCTTATACCGCTTTAATGAAACATACGGTAGAACTGGAAGAAAACCTAATTTTAAAACAAGCCGAAGTAACCGCCTTAAAAAAGGCTGAAAACGGTTGGATTTGTACTACAAAACTTGGCGCCGAATACCACTCTAAAACCGTAATTTTAGCAACAGGAACCTTTTTAGCGGGTAAAATTTTCGTAGGCGAGGTAAACTATTCGGGCGGCCCCGACGGCCTCTTTGCCGCAACCGAACTTTCGGCTTCTCTTATAGAACTCGGAATACCGCTTCGCCGTTTTAAAACGGGAACCCCCGCTCGCGTTCTTCGTTCGTCTATAAATTTTAGCGAACTCGAAGTTCAAGAGGGCGACGACCAAATTATTCCCTTTTCCTATAAAACTACGGAAAAGGTTCAAAACAGCGTTGTTTGCCACATAAGCTATACAAACGATAAAACCAAACAGGTTATTTTAGATAACATTCATCGTTCTCCCCTTTATTCGGGGGTTATTGAGGGGGTAGGCCCTCGTTATTGCCCCTCTATCGAAGATAAAATTATGCGCTTTGCCGACAAAAAGCGCCACCAACTTTTTATAGAACCTTGCGGAGCCGATACCGAAGAAATGTATCTTCAAGGTATGTCTTCTTCATTACCCGAAGAGGTTCAAATCGAAATTTATCATTCTATAAAAGGGCTCGAAAATGTAGAAATTATGCGTAACGCCTACGCTATTGAATACGACTGTGTCGACCCGCTTGCCCTTACCGCTTCTCTTGAGTTTAAGGAGCATAGCGGACTTTTCGGCGCGGGCCAATTTAACGGTTCTTCCGGTTATGAAGAAGCGGCCGCCCAAGGACTTGTTGCGGGTATAAATGCCGCCAGAAAAAATATGGGTAAAGAACCGCTTATACTTTCTCGTTCTTCTTCCTATATAGGAACTTTAATCGACGACCTCGTTACCAAAGGCTGCGCCGACCCTTACCGAATGATGACAAGCCGTAGCGAATATAGATTACTCCTTCGCCAAGATAATGCCGACGAACGCCTTATGCCGATAGGGCGCGAAATTGGCCTCATAAACGACGAAACATATAAAAAATTCGAAGAGCGAAAGGCCCAAAAGGAAGCGGAAATTGCTCGACTTCGCGCTACTACTATCGCCCCCGGAAAAGAGTTAAACGAAATTTTAGAAAATAAGGGAACAACTCCGCTTTCTACCGGTATTAAACTTGCCGAACTAATAAAGCGCCCCGAAGTTTCTTATTTCGACCTTGAAACGGTCGATACTACTCGCCCCGAACTCCCCTTCGAGGTTTGCCAAAAGGCCGAAACCGAAATTAAGTACGAAGGTTATATCGCGCGACAACAAGCCCAGGTAGACGATATGTTAAAGTTAGAGGGTAAAAAAATCCCCGCCGATATAAACTACGCCGAAATTGATGGCCTTCGCCTGGAAGCGCGCGAAAAACTCGCAAAGGTAAGCCCTAAAAACCTGGCCCAAGCCTCGCGAATTTCGGGGGTTAGCCCTGCCGACGTTGCGGTGCTTAGCATTTGGCTTTCAAAAAAGCGAATGGAGGAAAAATAGTGAACTACCCATTAAACCTAATGCTCCCCGTTTTAGAGCAAAAGGGAATTTCGGTGTCTGATGAGGCGCTTTTAAGGTTAGATAAATATGCCGAACTGTTAGTAGAGTGGAACGAAAAAATCAACCTTACCGCAATAACCGACCCCGAAGGTATTGTTATAAAACACTTTTTAGATTGTGCGCTACTTCTCGATAAGGTAAACCTACCACAGAATGCGAAGGTAGTAGACGTTGGAACAGGCGCAGGCTTTCCGGGAATGGTTTTAAAAATTCTTCGCCCCGATATAGAAATTACCCTAATGGACGGCCTTAATAAACGCCTTATCTTTTTAAACGACGTTGCCGAAAAGTTAGGCCTTTCGGTAAGTACCGTTCATCTAAGGGCCGAAGAAGCGGGTAAAAACCCTCTTTACCGCGAAAAGTTTAACCTTGTAACCGCTCGCGCCGTTGCGGAACTAAAAACCCTTTACGAATACTGTTTGCCCCTTTGTAAGGTAGGCGGCGTATTTTGCGCTATGAAAGGCCCCTCTGCCGAAGAAGAGTTATCTACCGCCCATAAGGCGGCAGCTGTTTTAGGGGGAGGAAAAGCTAAAATTTTAACCGAAACTCTAACCGGAGCCGAGGTTAGAACCTTTGTTATAACTAAAAAAATATCGCAAACTCCGCCAAAATACCCCAGAGCATCCGGAAAAATTCAAAAACAACCGCTTTAATGCGGTTGTTTTTTTATATTTTGGTCGAAATCGCCCGACCAAATTTTGTAGCAATTTTTTAAATTAAAGGGTATTATTGAGTTGTAAGAGGTGAGCCAATGTTTAGCGGAAAACTTTTAAATTTAAAAGTAGAAGATATACTCCCTAAAACTGCCGCCCCAAGAAAAACTTTTGACCAATACGAACTAGGGCTACTTGCCCAAAGTCTAAAAGAAAACGGGCTTATAGAACCGCTTATAGTACGGCCTGCCGAAAAAGGAAAGTATATACTAATTTCGGGGGAACGTAGGCTTAAAGCCTTAAAAATTGCGGGTTTTAAAAAGGCCCCCGCGCTTGTTTTAAAGGCGACCGACCTTTCGGCTGATATTTTTGCCATAACCGAAAACCTTCAAAAACAAAGCCTCTCTTTCTTTGAAGAAGCCGAAAGTATAGGCCGCCTAATTGCTACCTACAACCTAACCGAAGCCGAAGCGGCCGAAAAGTTGGGAATTTCTGCTTCGCGCCTTTTGGCTAAACTTTCCCTTTTGGAACTCGAAGAAACATTAAAAAAACAAATTACGGTGGCCCGCCTTTCAGAGCGACACGCTCTGGCGGTTTTAAAACTGCCGCGTTCAAAAAGAGCCGAAGCGCTAAACCATATAATAGCAAAAGGGCTAACCTTTACCGAAACCGAACAATTTGTTTACGATATTTTAAACCCAAAACCCGAACCTGTTAGAAAGTGCGCCATAAGCGACCATCGGCTTTTTGAAAATTCACTTTTTAAAATGGTAGAAACCCTAAAACAAGGCGGTATAAATGCATCTACCGCCCTAAACGAAACCGAGTCGGGCCTAAACTATATAATAACTATTCCAAAACTAAAATAACCTTTATCTATTCACTCTTCACTTTTACTTTATCTTTGCCCCCCTTTTTATGACTCTGTCATATTTTTTTAAAGCACAAGGACAATAGGCTTTTGCCCGTTGTCCTTGTGTTTTTTTATAAATTGTGTTATTATTTTAAAAAAGAAAGGGGGAGTTTAATTTGGTTTTTTCAAACGATTGGGATTTGCGTTTAAAAGACGAACTCGAAAAACCTTATTTTAAAGAACTTACCTCTTTTTTAGAATCGGAATATAAAAGCGAAACTGTTTACCCCGAAAAAGAAAACGTTTTTACTGCCCTTAAATCTTGCTCCTTTAAAGATACAAAGGTTGTAATAATAGGGCAAGACCCGTATCACGGCGCGGGTCAGGCGCACGGTCTTTGTTTTTCGGTTTTAAACCCAACTTCGCCTCCGCCCTCGCTTAAAAATATTTTTAAAGAACTCGAAGCCGATGTCGGCTTTAAACCTACCGCTAGCGGCGACCTTTCCTCTTGGGCGAAACAAGGCGTTTTAATGTTAAACTCGGTACTAACCGTTCGCGAGGGAAAACCTAATTCTCATAAGGGAAAAGGGTGGGAAACCTTTACTTCCCGCGTTATTTTAGAACTAAATAAAAAAGAAACCCCCGTTGTATTCCTGCTTTGGGGCAACCCCGCAAAACAAAAGGCGAAGGTTATAACAAACCCTGTTCACGTAAAACTTGAATCGGTTCACCCAAGCCCCCTTTCGGCCTATGGCGGCTTTTTCGGTTGCGGCCATTTTTCTAAATGTAATAAAATTTTAACCGAGTCGGGCCAAACCCCAATAAATTGGCAAATTTAAAACCCCTGTAAAAAAGGGAGTTGTGGTTAGGGATAAACCGCCTAAAAAAGCAAATTTTTGCGGCCTAATGTGTTAAAAAGACACGGTATGCGTTAGCATTACCGTGTCTTTTCGTCTTTTATTCCACTAAAAATTTATCTTTTTTAGGTGTA
>JAZODO010000108.1:0-12822 GCA_045597065.1 Acutalibacteraceae bacterium
AGAATAAAGCGGTAATTGCGCTTTTTAAGTTGTTCGGTTAGTTTTCCAAGGTGAACAAACTGGTGTTTTTGAACCTGAATCATTCTAACGCCCTGGTCATAAAACATATTAAGAATAGCCTTTATAGCGGTAGATTTTCCCGTTCCGCTATCGCCATATAAAAGAACGTTGTTACCGCTACCGCCTAATGCGAAAGAAGCGGTATTTCTAATAAGGCGTTCCTTTTGGCTTTCGTAACCGTAAATGTCGTCGAATGTGGCCTCTCTAATGTGAGAAACGGGTAAAATTTCGCCGCTATCTTGCATAGAAAAGGCCTTATGAATTCCAAACTCGCCAACCCCGATTTTAGCGTAAAACTCTTTAACACATAAAAAGAATTCTTCCTCGGTTGCGGTTTTGCTTAAAACGGCAGTAAAATCGTCAATCATTTTACCAATACGCTTTTCTTCGCCCGAAACGCGGCCGTTCGTTGGGGAGTAGTTTTCTAAAATTTCGTCTTCGGGGGTAATAAAGAATAGCCTACACAGTTCGCTAATGTCAGATTTAGCGTAGTGTTCGGCGCTACCCGAAGCGTTATTTCGTTCGGCCGAAAGGGAAAACGCGTTCTCGTCGGTCATAATAAGCCAAGCGATTTTAGCCTTTATAAGGTTGCCCGAAATGCCGTACTTTTCGGCAAATTCGAGCAAATATGAAAGGTTTTCCTCTTCGGTCATAAGTTTTTTATAAAGTTCGTTTTTTCCGTAAAGAATCATAATTAAACCTCTAAATAGGGTTAGTCTTCCTGGGGTTGCTTTAAGGCTTTGGTTTTAATTTCGCTAATACATCTTTCCTTAAAGTCGGCAAACGCCATAGCGCCTAAATCGCCCTTTTCGCCTCTGCCTCTAACCGAAACGGTTTTGTTTTCAACCTCTGCGTCGCCAACGGTTAGCATATAAGGAATTCTAGAAAGTCTAGCTTCGCGAATCTTGTAGCCAATCTTTTCGTTTCTGTTGTCTACCCATACGCGCATACCAAGTTCTTCCAGCGCTTCTTTTAGCTTATAAGCATAGTCGTGGTGGCGGTCGGCGATAGGAAGAATTCTAACCTGTTCGGGAGCAAGCCATAAGGGGAACGCGCCCGCATATTTTTCAATAAGAAGGGCTAGTGTTCTTTCGTAGCAACCAATAGAAGTTCTGTGAATAATATAGGGGTTTTTCTTACTGCCGTCGGTATCGGTATATTCCATACCAAACTTTTCTGCAAGCATTTGGTCAATTTGAATGGTAATAAGGGTATCTTCCTTACCGTGAACGTTCTTAATTTGAATGTCAAGTTTGGGTCCGTAGAATGCAGCTTCGCCAATACCCACTTTATAGGGGATTTCAAGCTTATCTAAAATGCGGTACATAACGCCCTGCGCTTCGTCCCATTGTTCCTTTGTACCGATATATTTTTCGGTGTTTTCGGGGTCCCATTGGCTAAAACGGTAAGAAACGTCTTCATAAAGGCCTAGCGTTTTAAGCATAAAGTTAGTAAGTTCTAGGCAATTTTTAAACTCGTCTTCAAGTTGTTCGGGGGTACACATAAGGTGTCCTTCCGAAATAGTAAACTGTCTAACGCGAATAAGGCCGTGCATTTCGCCGCTTTCTTCGTTTCTAAAAAGGGTAGAGGTTTCGTTATAACGAATGGGTAAATCTCTATAAGAACGGGGTTTGTTTAAATATGCCTGATATTGGAAGGGGCAGGTCATGGGGCGAAGAGCGAAACACTCTTGTGCTTCATCTTCGGCATCGCCCATAACAAACATACCGTCGCGGTAGTGGTCCCAATGGCCCGAAATTTTATATAGGTCAGATTTTGCCATAAGGGGGGTCTTGGTAAGTTGCCAACCGCGCTTTTGTTCTTCGTCTTCTACAAAACGCTGTAAAAGTTGAACAACCCTAGCGCCCTTGGGTAACATAATGGGAAGCCCTTGGCCAATAACTTCGCTTGTTGTAAAGAGTTCGAGTTCGCGGCCGAGTTTGTTGTGGTCGCGTTTTTTAGCCTCTTCAATGCGAGCAAGGTGTTCTTCCAGTTCTAAAGCCTTAGGGAAGGCGGTTCCGTAAATACGTTGAAGCATTTTTCTGGAAGAATCTCCGCGCCAATAAGCACCCGTAGCGCTTGTAAGTTTAAAAGCTTTTACAAGCCCTGTTGACATAAGGTGAGCGCCGGCGCAAAGGTCGCAAAATTCGCCCTGTTTATAAAAACTAATAACCGAACCTTCGGGAAGGTCTTTAATAAGTTCTACCTTATAAATTTCGCCCTTTTCTTCAAAGAATTTTACCGCATCATTAAAGGGGAGTGTGAAACGCTCAATAGCAAGGTTTTCCTTAACTATTTTCTTCATTTCTTCTTCAATTTTAGTGAGATGTTCGGGGGTAAACATAACGGGGGAGTCAATATCGTAGTAAAAACCGTCGTCTACTGCGGGGCCAATAGCAAGTTTAGCTTCGGGCCAAAGGCGCTTTACCGCCTGGGCCAAAATGTGCGAAGCGGTGTGGCGATAGGTCCATTTGCCGTAGTCGTCTTCAAAGGTTAAAAGTTCAACGCTGTCGCCGTCTTTAAGTTCGGTTCTAAGGTCGGCGTTTTGGCCGTTAACCTTAGCGGCACAAACGTTTTTAAAGAACCCTCCGCCAAACGATTTGGCTATATCATATGGGTTCATGCCATTTTCAAATTCTCTAACGTCTCCACGTAAAGATATTTTCATAAAAATTCCTCCAGAAATTTTAGTTTAAAAAACAAAAAACTTCGCCCCGTATTACAGGACGAAGTTAAAATACAAACTCCGCGGTTCCACCCGCATTACACCAAAAGGTGTCGCTTAATACCCCTTTAACGGAAGGTACCCGTTCTGCCTTATTTCGGCAAACACTCAAGGGTGGTGTTCACACGGTTTGGTTTTTATACGGGCTTTCAGCCTATGACCCATACTCTCTAAAAAAACCAAAAGGGCTACTTTCCCTCTCAACGCTTTATGTATATATAATATTACCAAAGCAGATAATTGTCAAGAGCCATATTTAACTTGAATAAATATAAAAACTATGTTATATTATTGGCGGTGATAAAATGTTTTTTAAATCTGCTAAAAAATTTGCGGCCTCGGGTTTTGAATATATGATAGTAGGGCTTGGAAACCCCGGCCTTCAATACGAAGCTACCCGACATAACGTTGGCTTTATGGCTATGGACGCTATTTGCGAAAAGTTTCAATGTAGCTGTAATAAGTCAAAGTTTAACGCCTATATGGGTGATACCGTTATTGGCGGAAAAAGGGTTTTACTGCTTAAGCCTTTAACCTATATGAACAACTCGGGCGAGGCAGTTTTGGCGGCGGCCCGGTTTTATAAAATCGATATTAGTAATATACTTGTTATGTACGACGATATTTCGCTCGACCCCGGCGTAGTTCGCATAAGGCGAAAGGGAAGCGCAGGTGGTCATAACGGAATTAAAGATATTATAGAGGTTTTCGGTAGCGAAAATTTCCCCCGTATTAAAATCGGCGTTGGCGCAAAGCCCCACTCCGACTACGACCTTAAAGATTGGGTGCTCGGTAAATTCAAACCCGAAGAAAAAGAAAAGGTAAACGCCGCGCTCGAAAACGTAGTAAAAGCAGTAAACGAAATCCTACAAAGAGGAATCGATTCTGCTATGAATAAATTTTCAAAATAGCCCAAAGCGGAGGTAATATGGAGTTTTTAAACTCGGTAATACGCCGTACAAAGGGTTATAAAACCCTAATTGGCGGCGTAATGAAAGGTAGCCTGCCAATAGAGGCAAACGGTCTTTCGGGTATTTCCAAAGCCCTTATAATTTCGGCCCTTCTTCGCGATACCGAACAAAAGGGAATACTAATAACCCCCGACGAAGCCGAAGCCACTCGCCTTATGGAAGATTTAACCGCGCTTGGCATAAACGCGCTGCTCTTCCCCTCGCGAGAACTGTTTCTAGGCAACCTTTCCTCAGCCTCAAAAGAGTATGAACATAGCCGTATAAACACCCTATCCAAACTTTTGGATGGGGCTTTTGAGCTGCTCTGTTTATCGGCCGAAGCGGCAACCCAGTTTACAATGTTGCCCGAAAATCTAACTAAAAACACTACCGAAATTAAACTTGGCCAAACGGTAGAAATATCCGATTTTGTAAACCTTCTGCTTTCGGCAGGCTATACCAGGTGCGATATGGTCGAAGGTATAGGCCAGTTCGCCCTTCGCGGCGGAATATTAGACCTGTTTGCCCCCCAAAACGAAAACCCCGTTCGAATAGAATTTTGGGGCGATGAGGTCGATTCTATTTCTAGTTTCGATGTTTTAACCCAGCGTAGAAACGAAAATTTAAATAGCGTAAAAATAGTCCCCGTAGGCGAAACGGTAGAAAATCCGCTTATACTTGCCGAAAAACTCGAAACCTATTTAAATTCGGCTAAAAAACTAACCGATAAACAAAAGGCGGTTTTACGCGCCGATATCGACGCGCTTTCTTCGGGCGTATCTATTCCGCTCGACCGCTATATTCCCTTTATATGCGGCGGCGCTACCGTTTTCGATTTTGTGGAAACCCCCCTTATTATAACCAGCGAAACCGTAGCGGTTAGAGAAAGGCTTAAAAACCTTTCCTTTACCCGAACCGAAGATATTAACACCTATTTAGAAGAAGGCTTTTTGTCTCCCAAAACTGCCAACCTTTATTTAGAAGAAGCCGACCTTTTAAACCTTATTTCAAAGGGCATCTTGCTCGATAACTTTATGCCCTCTTCAATACCTTTTAAACTTAAAGACTTAATATCTTTCGACTTTAAGCGAAACTCGCCTTGGAGTGGTGATATAAACGTTTTAAAGGAAGATATTAACTATACCTTATCGGTAGGCGGAACGGCGGTTATCGCGGCAGGAAGCGAAAAATCCGCCCAAATATTAGATACCGACCTTAATAAATCGGGCTTTAAAACCCTATTTTTAAAAGATGTTAAAGGGCTTCCTACAAGGGGCGTAGTAGTTACAACCGGAGGCCTTTCTTCGGGATTTGAAATTCCCGAACTTAAATTCCTCTTTATAACCCACCGCCATCTGTCTGGCGGTAAAAAGCCTTCTAAAATCCGAAACAATAAAAATGGCTTTAACTCGCTCGAAGAACTAAAACACGGCGACTATGTGGTTCACGCATCTCACGGTATAGGCGTATTCGACGGAATAAATCGAATTACTACCGGTGGCGTTACTAAGGACTATATTAAAATAAAATACGCAAAGGGCGATGTGCTCTACGTTCCCGTAACCCAATTAGACCTTGTTTCAAAATATATTGGAGGCGCCGAAGAGGGAACTCTAAAACTTAACCGCCTAGGCGGAACCGAATGGCAAAAAACTCGCAAAAGGGTTCGCGCCGCCGTAAAAGATATGGCAAAACAGTTAACCGCTCTTTACGCTAAACGTATGCAAATAAAGGGCCATGCCTTTTTGCCCGACACCGACCTTCAAAACGATTTCGAGCGCAGGTTCGAATACGAAGAAACCGAAGACCAACTGCGTTGTGTAAGTGAAATTAAAAACGATATGGAACGCTCGGTTCCTATGGACCGTCTTCTTTGCGGAGATGTAGGTTTCGGTAAAACCGAAGTTGCCCTTCGCGCCGCCTTTAAATGTATTAGCGAAGGTAAACAATGCGCCGTTTTAGTACCAACAACCATTCTGGCTTGGCAACACTATAATACCATCTTAAAGCGTATGGGCGAACTTCCCGTAGAGGTTAGAATGCTTTCGCGTTTTGTTACCCCAAAGAACCAACAAAAAACCCTAACCGACCTTAAATGCGGAAACGTTGATATAGTCGTTGGGACCCACCGCCTAATCTCAAAAGACGTTGCCTTTAAAGATTTAGGGCTTGTTATAATAGATGAAGAACAACGCTTTGGCGTTGCCCAAAAAGAAAGGCTTAAAGAATCTTACCCTGCGGTAGACGTTTTAACCCTTTCGGCAACCCCAATTCCCCGAACCCTTAATATGGCTATGTCAGGCCTTCGCGACCTCTCTTCTATCGACGAAGCCCCGGGCGACCGACACCCCGTTCAAACCTATGTGCTCGAACACAATAACGGGGTTATTTTAGAGGCTATAAGAAAAGAACTTCGTAGAGGCGGTCAGGTTTATTATCTTCACAACCGCACCGAAACTATCGAACGTGTAGCCTACCGCCTAAAAGAAGAACTGCCCGATGTTAATATCGCAGTGGCCCACGGAAAAATGACCGAAGCAGAACTTTCAGGTGTGTGGAAAAAACTTGTCGACCAAGAAATCGATATTTTGGTTTGTACGACAATTATTGAAACGGGGGTAGATATACCTACCGCCAACACCCTTATTATAGAAGATGCCGACCGTTTTGGCCTTTCCCAACTTCATCAACTTCGTGGCCGCGTTGGTCGTTCAACCCGCCGCGCCTATGCCTATTTTTGTTATCGAAGCGGTAAAGGTCTTACCGAAATTGCGACAAAAAGGCTCGACGCTATTCGCGAATATACCGAATTCGGTTCGGGCTTTAAAATCGCTATGCGAGATTTAGAAATTCGCGGCGCAGGAAGCATTTTAGGCGGCGAACAACACGGCAATATGGAAGCGGTTGGTTACGATATGTACCTTAAACTTCTTGCCGACGCTATGCGAGAAGAAAAGGGTGAAACGGTAGAGCCCGAAAATGAATGTTTGGTAGATTTAAACATTTCGGCCCATATCCCCGAAAACTATATCGAAAATCTACCTTCGCGCCTTGCTATCTACCGCCGAATTGCCGAAATAAAGTCGCCCGAAGACCAAAGCGATGTTGTCGACGAACTTTGCGACCGCTTTGGCGAACCGCCAAAATCGGTTATGGGGCTTATCGATATAGCGCTATTTAGAAGCAAAGCCTCTAAATGCGGAATTTACGAAATAACCCAAAAGGGTAAAACCCTTTGCGTTAAGGTAAATTCTATTAAAGAAGAACAGGTTGCCGCTCTTGTTAGCGGGCTACCCGGTAGAGTTACTCTACACCCGGTAGAAAACCCCTATTATTCCGTAAACCTAAAACCCGGTCAAACGGTACTCGAAGCGCTTAGCGAAATTTCGAGGGCGCTTTAACAAAATGTTCTAAATTTAAATATTTACATTTTGGGGTAAAAGTTGTATAATAGATTGAACGTATTATGTTTTGGAGGACTAAAAATGAAAATGTTTAAAAAAGCTGTCGCTCTTCTTTTGGCAGTCGCTTTTATTTTCACCCTTTCTGCTTGCCATCCTAAAGATGAAGTAGCTATCTCGGCTGGCGATTATAAAATTACTTCGGCTATGTATTCCTACTTTTTAGTTATGGCCGATAGCGAAGCCAAAAACCTTATCGACAGTAACGACGCTTACGATACAAAGGCTAAAGGCTTTAAGTATACTAACCAAACTATCGAAGGTAAAAGCTATACCGACTATGTTAAAGAACAGGCGCTAAACAAATGCCTTCGCTACCTTACTATCGCTAAACTAGCCGATGAAGCAAAGGTAGAACTCGACGAAAAAACCAAATCTGATTGGCAAGGCACCGCTACCTACTATTGGATGTATGCCTACGGCTCTGTTTTCTCCCAAAACGGTATTTCCTATGCTACCTATGAAAAACTTCTTTTAAACGAAGCGCTTTATAACGAATATTTCGACCACCTCTATTTAGAAGGCGGCGAAAAGGAAATGCCTAAAGCCGACATTCAAAAGAATTTCGACAATCATTATAGCGCCGTTTATATGATTTCTCACGACTATTCTACCGAGAAAGAACCTGATATCGACAAAATTAAAGAAGAAATGGGTAAGTATAAAACCCTTTTAGAACAGGGCAAAACCTTAAAGGAAGTTCAAGATGCATACGATGCTGACCACAAGAAAGAAACCACTTCTTCCTCTTCTACCACAACATCGTCTACCTCCTCTTCTACCTCTACAACTACCTCTTCTACCTCTTCTAACACCTCTTCCACAACCTCGTCCGCAGATAAGGAAGAAGAAAAGAAACCGGTAGACCAAGATATCGTTATTTTAACCGATTACGACGAAACTACCTCGGCCGAAACAACCTACTTTAAGAAGTATTCCGAAGTAGCGAAATTAAAGACCGGAGAAGCCGCAGTTATTGCCGATTCCGACGATAAAAAGGTTTATGTTATTTTAAAGAAAGACATTAACTCCGACCCTTATTATCTCGAAGAACTTACCGGTGAAATCGTTTATATGGTAAACGGCGACGGATTTGATAAATTCCTTACCGAAGAATCTAAAAAGCTCGACTATACCGTAAACGACTATGCAGTAGACCGTTTTAAGGTTAAAAAGATTAAAGACGGAACTAACTAAGTTTTAACTTAAAACTCACACAACCCTCGTTGTGTGAGTTTTTTTGCGCCTTATAGAGTTGATTTTATCTTTTTTCGGTGCTATAATTATTTTGCAAATAGGGGAAGTTGGGTGAAATTCCCACACGAGCCCGTCGCCGTGAGGCATTATTATAACCTTTTTCTACTAAAAGCCGCAATTTTAGGACAAGCCATTGGGAAACCGAGAAGGCGAAAAAGGTTTTTGCCGTAGTCGAAATATCCTATTTGCCAATCCCAACGTCGCGATGCCCGACATAGGTTGGGGAAATAAATTTAATTGGAGAAATGCATTATGAAAATGACAAACCTTAAAAAAGTTTTGTCGTTTATGCTGTCTGTTGTGCTTATTGCGGCCGTAGCACTAACCTTTTCAGCTTGTAACGACAATAACCCTTCTGCGCCCGACTCGAGCGCTCCCGCTCAACCCGAAACCTCGGTTTTAGGTAATGGCCAAACCGAATTCGCCTTTAACGTAACCTTTAAAGACGGAAGCGAAAAATTCTATACCATTAAAACCGATAAGGAAACGGTTGGCCAAGCTCTTGTTGAACTCGAACTTATTTCGGGCCAAGATAGCCAGTATGGCCTTATGGTAGAAACCGTTTGCGGCGAAACCGTAACCTACGATACCGACGGTAAGTATTGGGCCTTTTATGTAAATGGCGAATATGCTATGAGCGGTGTAGATACTACTAATGTCGAAGCCGGCGTTACCTATGCTTTTAAGGTAGAATAATGAAGCTGAACCTTAAAGAAATTGCGCTTTTCGCCCTAATTTCTGCTATGATGATAACCTCTAAACTTATAATGGAAGTTTTACCGAATATTCATTTAATAGGGGTTTTTATAATAGCTACAACGGTAGTTTATAGGCAAAAGGCGCTTTACCCAATTTCGGCCTATATCTTTTTACAAGGCTTAATATCGGGTTTCGATATGTGGTGGGTTCCCTATCTTTATATTTGGCATGTCCTTTGGGGGCTTGCAATGCTTCTTCCCCAAAAAATGCCAAAGGCTTTAGCCCCCGTAGTTTACTGCGCCCTTTGCGGGTTTCACGGCCTAATTTTCGGAATCCTTTATGCCCCCGCTCAAGCCTTAATGTTCGGGCTTAGTTTTTCGGGAATGGTGTCTTGGATAATAGCCGGCTTCCCGTTTGATATTACCCACGCCATAGGAAACGCGGTTTGCGGAATTTTAATAGTTCCAATTATAACGGTTCTAAAAAGCGCTTCGAAATACGCTAGAAATTAATAAAAAGGCTACATTCAAAAGAATGTAGCCTTTTTCTATTCGTCTATCTCTTTGCCGTTTTCAATATAAATTCGGGGAACTCTTTTTGATTGTCCACAAACGATTTCGTATTTATTGGTCTTACCCTTTTCGCCAACCTCCCCAACGGGAAGACCGCTACCGAAAAGAACTACCGTATCGCCTTCTGAAACTCCGTCAATATCGGTAACGTCGGCACAAAATTGGTCCATACAAATTCGGCCAACAATTTTAGCCCTTTGCCCTTTAATTAAAACCTCGCCACAAGAGGAAAGAAGCCTTGGAAGCCCGTCGGCATACCCTGCTGTAATTGTAGCGATTTTTGTAGGTTTTTCGGGTTTATAGGTTCGGCCGTAGCTAATCGACTGGTTAGCATCAACCGTTTTTACCATAGAAACTGCCGCCTTAAAGGTCATAACCGGTTTAAACTTTTCGCTTAACTTAATATCGGCAGAAGGGGTAAGTCCGTAAAGAATAATACCCGGGCGAATAGCGTCTAAATGTTTTTCGGGGTAAAGCAGTGTTGCGGCCGAATTGCAACAATGTTTAATTTCAAAACTAAAGCCCTTTTCTTCCAGTCGCGAAACAGCCTCTAAAAAACGGCCGTATTGCTC
Organism: Acutalibacteraceae bacterium; assembly: GCA_045597065.1. Lineage (GTDB taxonomy): Bacteria > Bacillota > Clostridia > Oscillospirales > Acutalibacteraceae > SFWF01. The sequence continues at coordinate 10,297 of JAZODO010000108.1, forward strand.
GGTTGTATAATCTTTGTCGGCAGCGTTTTCGCTGTCCGCAACGGGGAAATGTGTAAATATTCCGCTAAAAATAAGGTTTTCTAGCGAAAGGGCCTCCAGGGCGTCTTTAAGGCCGCTAAAATCACTTGTGCGGCAATCAAATCCTATTCGGCCCATACCCGTATCAAGTTTTAAATGCGCCTTAACCTTAACGCCCTTATCGTTTGCGAAATCGTTTAACTTTTGGGCATATTCGGCCGAAAAAACCGCCTGAATAATGTTGTTTTTATAAAGTTCTTCGGCTAAAAATGGGGGAGTATAACCTAAAATTAAAATAGGTTTCTCTATACCTAAAACGCGAAGTTCTCTGGCCTCATCTATATTAGAAACTGCGAAATAATCGGTTCCGCCTTGGTCTAAACGCTTTGCAATAAGGGGAACAGAGTGGCCGTAGGCATTAGCTTTAACAACGCTAAAAATTTTAGCGTCGGTCATCTCTTTAATAACCTTAAAATTATGTACAAGAGCGTCTAGGTCTATTTCGGCCCAAGCTCTGTGTAAATAGTTCATTTTACTTTTTCTCCCTTAAAAATTAGTTTCTTCTTCTGGCTAAAAGAAGCAGTCTAAGCAGTTGCGCTATCGACATAATTGCAGCCGCAACGTAGGTCATAGCGGCCGCAGTTAAAACGCTTTTTGCGCCCTTTACTTCGTTTTCGTTTAAAATTTCGGTCGATTTAATGGTTTTAACCGCTCTGGCCGAAGCGTTAAGTTCAACAGGTAGGGTTACAATTTGGAAAAGAACCGCAAAAGAAAATAGAAAAATACCAATAAGAACAAGGGGCTCAAAACTAAAAACAAAGCCCATTAAAATAGCAACCCACGAAAAACCCGAAGAAAAGTTTACTATAGGAACTAAACTGTTTCTAACCTTAATAGGCTTATAGTTTTGCGCGTGCTGAACGGCGTGTCCTGCTTCGTGTGCCGCAACGCCGATGGCCGCAACCGAAGTTGAATCGTAAACCGAGTCGGAAAGCCTTATTACGTTGGTTCTGGGGTCAAAATGGTCGGTAAGGTTGCCGTTTACGCGTTCAACGCTAACCCCCGAAACCCCGTGGGAAGAAAGAACCTGCATAGCCGCCTCGGCTCCGGTAAGCCCTTTTTGGTTAAAAGTTTTAGAATACCTTGAAAAGGTAGATTTAACCTTTATTTGGGCAAAAAGCGAAAGCAAAAACGCGGGTAAAATAAGTATTAAATAATAAATGTCAAATCCGTAGTAGTAATAGCCTGGCATTTTTTCTCCTTTAAATTAGAGTTTTATACTATTGTGCCTAAAATTTAAAAGATTAAACATTAAAGCGGAAGAGAACAATATCTCCGTCGTTCATAACGTATTCTTTACCTTCGCTTCTAACAAGACCTTTTTCTTTAGCGGTAACCATAGAACCGCCACAGGCTATAAAGTCGTCAAAGGCAATAACTTCTGCTCTAATAAATCCGCGTTCAAAGTCGCTATGAATTTTTCCTGCAGCTCCCGGGGCTTTAGTACCCTTTGTAATGGTCCAAGCGCGAACTTCGGGTTTTCCTGCGGTAAGGTAGGAAATAAGGCCTAAAAGCGAATAACAGGTTTGAATCATTCTATCAAGTCCTGAACGTTCAAGACCCAGTTCTTCAAGGAATAAAACCTTCTCATCGTCCGAAAGACCGGAAATTTCTGCTTCAAGAGCGGCGCAAATGGGTAAAATTTCGGCCTTTTCTTTAGCCGCAATTTCCTTTACGGTAGCGAAGTGTTTGTTGCCGCTAATGTCGGCAAAATCGTTTTCGCTCATATTACAAGCGTAAATTACGGGTTTTGCCGAAAGAAGGGAAGTAGTAGCTAAAACTTCGGCTTCTGTTTCGTCTAAAATCGGGACACTTCTTGCGGGTAGTCCTTCTTCAAGGTGCGCAATAAGGCGCTTTAAAAAGTCTACTTCCGCGGCAAAACTCTTGTCGCCTTTTAGCGCTTTTGAAGCCTTATCTAGGCGGCGAGAAGCAATTTCAATATCGGAAAAAATAAGTTCAAGGTTTATGGTTTCAATATCGCGAGCAGGGTCTATCGAACCTTCAACGTGAATAATATCGTCGCTTTCAAAACAACGAACAACGTGGACAATAGCGTCTACTTCGCGAATGTTAGAAAGAAACTTATTTCCAAGCCCTTCGCCCTTAGAAGCGCCCTTTACAAGCCCCGCAATATCAACAAATTCAATTACCGCGGGTGTAAATTTATCGGGGTTATAAATTTCGGCAAGTTTTTCAAGTCGCTCGTCGGGAACGCTTACCATACCAACGTTTGGTTCAATGGTGCAAAAGGGGTAGTTCGCCGATTGAGCCCCTGCGTTTGTAATTGCGTTAAAAAGAGTGGATTTTCCAACGTTTGGAAGTCCTACCATACCTAGTTTCATAGTCTAAACATCCTTAAAACATAAAATTTCATAGTATATTATATATTCATTTATGATTTTATTCAAGAAAATTTAAAAAAATCTTTTAAATTTTGTATTTATATTA
>JAZODO010000109.1:0-7298 GCA_045597065.1 Acutalibacteraceae bacterium
AACAGGTCCATGTGGTCCATGTTCAGAGATCTACTATGATCGCGGTGAAAAATACGGATGTGGAAAACCGGACTGTACAGTTGGGTGTGACTGCGATCGTTATATGGAAATTTGGAACAACGTATTTACCCAGTTTAATAACATGGGCGACGGTACTTATACCGAACTTGAACACAAAAATATCGATACAGGCATGGGCCTTGAACGCCTAGCTTGCGTAATGCAGGGCGTAGACAATATGTTCGAAGTAGATACCGTTCGTAAAATTTTAGATACCGTTTGCGCTATTTCGGGTAAAACCTATGGTAGTGATAAAAATAACGATATTTCTATTCGCGCTATTACCGACCACGCTCGTAGTGCTACTTTTATGATTTGCGACGGCGTAGTTCCCTCTAACGAAGGTCGCGGCTACGTTCTTCGCCGCCTTATTCGTCGTGCCGCTCGTCATGGCCGCCTTATTGGAATTACCCGCGCCTTCTTACCCGAAATGGTAGAGGTTGTAATTGGCGAAAACAAATCGGCCTACCCCGAACTTGTAGATAGAAAAGATTTTATTTTAAAGGTTATTTCTAACGAAGAAAAAGCCTTTGCTAAAACTATCGATTTAGGCCTTTCTATGCTCGAAGACCTTACTAAAAAGGGCGGCGAACTTTCGGGCGAAGATGCCTTCAAACTTTACGACACCTATGGTTTCCCCTTCGACCTTACCGTAGATATTCTTGCCGAAAAGGGTATGACGGTAGATGAAGCCGGCTTTAAAGCCCTTATGGAAGAACAACGCAATCGTGCTCGTACCGCACGAAAAGCGTCCGATGGCGAGTCCTGGAAGAGCGACGGAATTTCTTTCGAAGGCGTAAACAAAACCGAATTTGTTGGCTATACCGAAAATTCCGCTAGTGCTAGTGTTGTTGCTATTGTAGTAAATGGCGAACTTGTAGATATGGCGGCCGAAGGTACTAAGGCTATTGTTGTTTTAGATAAAACTCCTTTCTATGGCGAAGGCGGCGGCCAGGTTGGCGACACGGGCGTTATTACCTCTGCTACCGCTAATATGGTTGTTACAAATACTACTAAGGCTAACGATATATTTACCCATATGGTAGAAATCGAAAGCGGCGTTGTTTCGGTTGGCGATACCGTTACTGCTAAAATAAATGTAGACCGCAGAAATGCCATTAGAAGAAACCATACCGCAGCCCACCTTTTACAAGCGGCTCTCCGCTCGGTGCTCGGAAACCACGTTGAACAAGCAGGTCAGCTTGTAAACGATGAGGTTGTTCGTTTCGACTTTACTCATTTCTCGGCCTTAACCGAAGAAGAACTTAAAGCCGTAGAAGATTTAGTAAACCAAAAAATCCTCGAAGGTACTACCGTTAACAATCAGGAAATGGCTATCGAAGATGCTAAAAAACTTGGCGCTATGGCCCTTTTCGGCGAAAAATACGGCGACCGCGTTCGTGTTGTAGACTGCGATAAATTCTCTATCGAATTCTGCGGCGGAACCCACGTTGACAACTCGGCTAAAATCGGCCTATTTAAAATCGTTTCCGAATCTTCTGTTGCTGCCGGCGTTAGAAGAATTGAAGCGGTTACAGGCGCTAACGTATTAGACCTTTTAAATAAATTTAAATCTACTATTATCGAAACCGCAACCGCCCTTAAGAGTAACAACGTTTTCGATGTTGCCGCAAAGGCTCGTCAGGTTGCCGAAGAGTTAAAAGAAACCGGTAAAAAGGTAGAAGCGCTCGAAGCAAAACTCGCAGGCGGTAAAATCGACGACCTTCTTAAAGCAGCCGACGAAAAAGACGGTATTAAAATAATTACTGCTCGGTTCGACGGAACCGCCCCCAACGAACTTCGTACAATGTGCGACCAGGTTAAGGGCGACTGCGCTGCCGCCGTTTGCCTGTTTGCCGCAGTAAATGGCGAAAAAATTACCTTCTGCTCTGCCGCAGGCGCAGAAGCTATCAAAAAGGGCGCAAACGCGGGTAATATTGTTCGCGAAGTTGCTAAAATCGCTGGCGGTAATGGTGGCGGAAAGCCCGATAGCGCTATGGCAGGCGGTAAAGATGCCGCAAAGGTTGACGAAGCTGTTGCTGCCGCTAAAACCATTATTGCAGATATGATAAAATAAGGAGTTTTCTTTATGGATTGCTTATTTTGTAAAATAATTGCGGGGGAAATCCCCTCTACCAAAATCTACGAAAACGAATGGGTCTATGCCTTTGCCGATATAGACCCTAAAGCCCCTTTTCACGCAATAATTGTTCCTAAAAAGCATATTGTTTCTGCGGCCGATATTACGGCCGAAAATAGCGGCCTTGTCGCTAAAATTTTCGAAGCGGTAGCCCAAATCGCAAAGGAACAAAACCTGGAAAAGGGCTTTCGCGTTGTAAACAACTGTGGGGAAGAGGGCGGTCAAACCGTTTCTCATATTCATTTCCACCTACTTGCTCGCAGAAATCTTGCTTGGCCACCGGGCTAAAAAGGAAATGTAGGGCGCGACCTACTCGACGCGCCGCATAAAGGAGAGAAAGTTATGTCAAAATTTTATACCCTGAAAATTGCAGGACTCGAGCGTAACCTTAAAAAGTTCCCCGTGTCCGAAGGTTTAGATATTGCGGCCTTTATTCTTTTTGGCGATACCGAAATTACCGTAGCCGCATCAGAAGAACTTCTTAAAAAGGTTCCCGAGTTTGACTATATTTTAACCCCCGAAGCAAAAAGCATACCCCTAGCCTACGAAATGTCGCGTCAATCGGGTAAACCCTATGTCGTTGCTCGAAAAGGCGTAAAGGTTTATATGGGTAACCCCGTTTCGGTTACCGTTCGCTCTATTACTACAAAAAAGGAGCAAACCCTATACTTAGGCGAAGATGAAGTAAACCTTATAAGGGGTAAAAAGGTTCTTATTGTAGATGATGTAATCTCTACGGGCGAATCTCTTGCGGCCGTTAGAACTTTAGTAGAAAATGCGGGCGGAATAGAATCTGCCGCTTGTGCCGTTCTTGCCGAAGGCGACGCGGCCGACCGAACCGATATAATTTTCCTCGAAAAACTACCCCTATTCTTTAAATAAAAACTTTCCCCGCTTATTTGCGGGGAATATTTTTAACTATGTGTAGACCATATTTGTTTATTGGAATAATAGCGCTTATAGCTTCGGCAATATCTCTTTTAGGTAGCGCTTTTTGTGTAGCGGCGCTACTAATTCTTGCCGCGATAATATTTTTTGTGTTAACCCTAAAACGCCAAGGCAAACCCTTAAACGGGGTAGTTTTGGCGGTAGTTTGTTTGCTTTTAGCCGTAAGGCTTTGCGGTTTAGTTTTTTATGTAGAAAATAAAACCGAAGCCCTAAACGGTCGAACTGCTAATGTAACCGCTAGGGTAGTAAAGGCATTAAACTCTTCCGAAAATTATAGTCGCTATACCCTAAAAATAAACGATAGCAGTTTTAGCTTAGCTAAAAATATTACGGTTACAGCTACAATGAATACTGCTTCAAACCTTTCGCCCGGCGACAAAATTGAAGCCGTAGTTTCGTTTAATAAACTCCAAAATAAATATAAGGCCTCAAACCTTTCAAACGGTAATTATTTTTCTTGCTCGGTCTTAAAATATCAAAAGGTTGGAACTTCTAACCTTTCTGTTTTCGGATTTGCCGAAAATGTTCGAAACAGTATTAAAACGGCAATATCAAAGGGCGGCTCGGGCGAAAGTTCGGCTCTTATGTGCGCTGTTATATTGGGCGACACCTCAAACATTTCCGATAGCTTAAATACTAATGTTAAAAACGCGGGCGTTAGCCACATGCTTGTGGTTTCGGGAATGCATTTAGGTACCCTTTGCGGAGTTTTGTTTTTAATTTTAGAGCGAACCGCTAACCGAAAAGTTTTTGTTTTTTGCGGCCTTATTATGGTTATATTTATGGCTGTAATTTGCCTTTTCCACGTTTCAATTCTTCGTGCCGCAATAGCCTATATAATAATGCTTTTTTCCCGCCTTGCCCTTCGTAATTTCGATTCGCTAAATTCTTTGGGACTCGGGGTAGTGCTTGTTATTTTAATATTTCCGTTTTCCTTTTATAATGCGGCCTTTTTGCTTTCGGTTTTTGCAACCTTTGCGGTAATTTGCCCTGCCGATATGCTTATAAATGCTGTTTCTTTTAAAAGGTGTGGTAAATTTTTAGGCGCGGCGCTCGGCTATGTCTACGGTGTTTTCGCCGTGTCGTTAAGCGCCCTTATTTGCACCTTGCCAATAACCGTTTACTATTTTGGCTATTCTGCACTTATTGCCCCCGTTACTAATTTAGCAGTAGGCTTTATTATAACCCTAGTCCTTGTTTTTGGCGTTTTTGCGGTAATTTTAAGTTTTATGCCCGTTATCGGGGAGTTTTTGTCGTTGCCCTTTTTCGCCCTTGCTAAAATGGCGGCAAACCTCTTTATAACCGCAGTAGATTTTATAGGCTCTACTAAACTTGGGGTAGTAAATATAAACAGCAGCGAAAATATTTATTGCTTTTTTGTAGCGGTCTTGTTTATACTGTTAGTAAAGATATTTTATAACTATAAAATGAAAAGAAAGGAGAGAGCCATTCGTGCTTACCGAAAAAACATTAAAATCAGCCCTTGATACAGGCTCTGTCCTGCCTGTTTACCTAATCGCGGGAGACGATACCTACCTTAAAAAACAAGCCTTAAATAATATCATTAAGGCAACCGTTGACCCCGACGACGAAATGAACCTAATCCATTTCGAAAACGATGTTAACCTTCAAACCGTTTACGACGAACTAAACGGTTTTCCCCTTATGGCCGATAAAAAGTGCGTTGTGCTTTCTAATTTCGAACTCGAAATTGCTACTAAGGCCGAACTTGATAACCTTTGCGAACTAGCTGGCGAACCCTACGATACTTCGGTTTTTGTGCTATACTTCGCCGCCAACGATATCGATGTTAAAAAGCCTTCAAAGGCGCTAAAACAACTTATTTCTGCGGTCGAAGCGTCGGGCGGTTCGGTAGTTTTAGCCAACTGCCGTTCGGCCGAAGAACTTGTTCGCTTTTTGGTGTCTTCGGCTAAAAAGAAGGGGCTTGTCCTAACCCCTAAAAACGCTAACTATTTAATAGAGTGTTGTTCTAGCGATATAAACGTTTTAAATCTCGAAATTTCTAAAATCTACGCCTTTTTAAAAGAGGGCGAAATTACTAAGGAAATTATCGATAAGGTTTGTGTTAAATCTAGCGAATCTTCGGTTTACGATATGGCCGATAAAATCATTTTAGGCGACACTTCGGGAGCAATGCAGCTTTTAGACGAACTATATTATACAAAAATCGACCCCATGATGGTTTTCTATAATATAGCTGCGGCTTATGTTAATATGTATAGAGTTTTAGCCGCTAAACCCCAAAATAAAAACCTAGAAGTTTTGGGACAAGAATTTTCAATGGGCAACCGCTCCTTTTTACTTAAACGCGCGGCCGCAAACCTTAGAAAATTCAGCAAAGAAAAAATCGACCTTTCTTTAAACGCGTTAATTGCCGCCGAAAGGGAACTTAAAACCTATTCAGGTAACGACCGTATAGCGCTCGAAAAACTAATAGTTCGCCTAATCTATATTTCGAAAACGGGTGAAGCCCTTGATTAAACTGGATAAAGTGATAATTGTAGAAGGTAAGTACGATAAAATTCGTCTTAATAACCTGCTAGATGCTACAATAATTACTACAAACGGTTTCGGCATTTTTAAAGATACCGAAAAAATAGCCTTTATTAAGCTAATGGCCGAAAAAAAGGGGTTGGTAATTTTAACCGACTCCGACCATGCGGGCCAACTTATTAGAAAACACGTTGAAAAAATTGCGGGTAAAAATAGAGTAACAAACGTCTACTTACCTCAACTTTTGGGTAAAGAAAAGCGTAAAAACACCGCCTCGGCCGAAGGTTTTTTAGGGGTAGAAGGAACCCCCGACGATATTATTCTGTCGGCCCTTTCGCGAGCCGGCCTTTGCGGCGAAAAAACCGAGCAAAAGGGTAGGCAAATTACTAAAACCGACCTATTTAACCTAGGCCTTTCGGGAACCGATTGCGCTAAAGAAAATCGCGAATCGTTACTTTTATTTTTAAATTTACCTAAAACTTTACCGGCTAACTCAATGCTCGACGCGCTAAATACCCTTTATTCTTTCGAAGAATTTAATAAGGAGGTTTTAAAATGGAAGCAAGGCTAAGTTCAAAGCTTAAAATTTTATATATTGTAGACATTTTAAAAGAATATTCCGACGAAGAACACCCTCTAAACGCTACCGAAATTTGCAATTATTTGGGCAACTACGGAATTCGTGCCGAAAGAAAAGCTATTTATGATGATATCGAAAATCTAATAGACTACGGGTTCGATATTATAAAAACAAAGGGTAAAAAAAGCGGCTATTTTTTAGCCTCTCGCGAATTCGAAATTCCCGAAATTTACCTTTTAACCGATGCCGTTCAAGCGGCTGATTTTATAACCCCTAAAAAAACGCGCGAACTTGTAGGAAAACTCGAGGGAATGATGTCGCGCGAACAGGCTCGTGCCCGCGAAAACAGTATTTATATCGATTATAGCCATAAGTGCGATAACGAAGAAATCTATATCTCAATAGATACCCTTCGCTCGGCCATTCAGCTAGGTAAAAAGGTTAACCTTAAATACAGAACCCGTCAAATAGGGTCCGACCGTAAAATTACCCTAAAAGAAAAGGAACTACTGGTTAGCCCCTACGCCCTTATTTGGATGGAAGACCATTATTATCTTGTTTGTAATAACCAAAAGTATGATAACCTAATGCACCTAAGGCTCGACCGAATGAAATCGGTAAATCTACTGCCCGAACCCTACCGCCATTTTAGCGAGGTTTGCGGTTATAAAGACCGTTTCGATACGGCCGATTACGCGTCGAAAACCTTTAATATGTACGGCGGCGATTTGTGCGATATAGAGCTTTCTTGCAGCACAAATATTTTAGAACAGGTAATCGACCGTTTTGGCGATAGAATTCACATAATCGGTAACGAAAACGGCCGTTTTAGGTTTAGAACTTCGGGCCTTATAAGCGATGGTTTGGTTGGCTTTATTATGCAGTTTTGCGGCGATATCGAGGTTATCGAGCCTATAAACCTTCGCAATATGATAATTGAAAAAATCGATGCTTTAAATAAAACTTATAAAAAAGATTAAAAAATACTTGATTTTTCGCCGAAGACTATGTATAATAATCTTCGGCCAGTATGGAGAAGTCGCGTAGTTGGTCGAG
>JAZODO010000110.1:0-6201 GCA_045597065.1 Acutalibacteraceae bacterium
GGCAATAAGGGTTGTGGTAGTGGTTTTTCCGTCGCTTCCCGTAACCGCAAAAATTGTAGCGGGGCAAAGGTCGAAGAAAACCTCCATTTCGCTCGTAACGGCAATACCCTTTTTTCTGGCAGCGGTTAGTTCGGGTAAATAAAAACTCATACCGGGGGTTCTAAAAATTATATCAACCTCTAAATCCGAAAGGTAGCCTTCGCCTAAACAGAGTTCTGCTCCTGCGGCTTCAAGTTTATCTGCAAGTTCGCCAATTTGTTCGCGGGTTCTGCGGTCGCACGCGAAAACTCTGGCGCCTTTATTTAAAAAGTTAAGAATAAGTGGGGTGTTGCTAACGCCAATTCCAAGCATAGCAATTTTTTTAGTAGCAATATTTTCCCAAAAATTTCTAATATCCATAACTTTGCCTCCAAATTTTATGTATATTTATTTTATTATACTTATAAATAATAAAAATATCAATAATCTTTAATAAAAAAATTGCCCAACACCAAAAGGTGTTGGGCAAAAATCAGTTACATTTAAAGCAACTGCTGTCGGCGGCGTCTTTAATTCTTCCAACCGTAGTGTTGTCGCAGTTGCGGCAACGAAGTTCTTGTACGGGGTTTTGGCTACATTCAAAACGGTAGTCTTTGCCCATTTTGTTTATATGGGTACATATTACGTTATGCGAGGGAACTATATTTTCACAAGGTGCAATTATCTTTTGGAACTTAAAGAAATCGGCGTTGTCCTTAAGGTTTTCAACCCTTTCGTAATCTTCTCTAAGCCCCGTAAACTGAACGGTAGTCTTTAAAATATTGCGAACGTAGCTTATGTTTTCGTGTAAGCAAAGAGGAGCAGGGAAGTTACCGTCGGGAATAACCTGTTGCCATTCCTTGTTTTCATATTTTTTAAGCAGTTCGGCGGCCTTGTGAAGATGTGAAATTTCCTCTTCTAAACATTCTTCCCAAATACATTTAATATACCTGTCGGTTTCGGTCATATAGCAAGACCAATACAGATAACATTCGGTATATTCGTGCCATAAAAGCATTTCAAGCCAAGTAGCGTCAGAGTCAACAAGTGCGCCGTACTGTGTAACGTGTTCTTCTTCAATAAGAGCAATTTCCTGATAAAGCCTACGCAAAGCATCATTGGTAGCAAGGTTTGTTATATTCATATAATAGTTCATTGTTTGCTGTTCTGCCGCCGTAATAATCATAGTTGAAAGAACGGTTTCTTTGGCGGCGGTTTTAGAATTTATATTGCGCTTTACGTTATCAATAGGGCAACGGTGGTGAGCAATTGTCGGTCTGCCCGGCATAATTTCGGTATATTTTCCAACAAGTCGTTCGCCCCGTATGCCTTGCTCCATTTCAAGCTGATTAGCATATCTGTAAAGGTGGTCAAAATCTTCTAAAAGCGCAAAATCAAGGGCCTTTTTAACATAACAGTCGGGTTCTCTTTTAGCAAGTTCTGCGGTAAGGTCAACGGCTAGTTGTTCGTAACTTATAGTGTGTTCAAGGGGTGATTCGTTACAGGGTTTTAATAGCGAAATTTTAAGTTGTTGTTGTTTTTCAACCGCGCGTGTCATAGCAAGTTCTCGCCTTAAATCACAGTTTGTGATATGCCTTTGGAATTGGTGCGAAAACCAATTCGCCTCAAACTCAGTTCCGTTCATTAGTATAATTCGGCATTTGGTATAAGGGTCTACGGTATTTTTATTATACGACTTTGGATACATTTCCGCAAAACTTTTAAAGCCATTATAAATTTGCGATGGCTTTTGTAAAAATGGGTTCATAAATAATGCCTCCTTTAAATTATGCAATAAAATTGTATGCAAAAAAACAACTTTTTTATAACTTTAATTTATTGTTTTATTTAAAAAATCCCTAAATACAAGCCTCGATTAAAACCTTGTTGACTTTTTGGTTTCCTATTTGTTATCATATAAAAAAACAATAGAGGACTATTATGAATATAATCGAAATTTACGACCTTTCTGCCCCTGAACTAGACGTTTACGCAAGGCTTACCGAAGCCCAACTTTTAAACCACCATATGCAAAAAGAGGGTCTCTTTATTGCCGAAAGCCCAAAGGTTATTATTCGCGCGCTCGAAGACGGCTTTGAACCGGTTTCCTTCTTGGCCGAAAAGGCTAATATGACGGGCGAAACCTTAGAGGTTATAAAAATGTGTGGCGATATACCCGTTTATACCGCCGAGTTCGATATTTTAACTAACCTTACGGGTTATATGTTAACTCGCGGTATGCTTTGCGCCATGAAGCGTAAACCCCTTCCTACCCCCGAAGAACTTCTTAAAAAGTGTAAAAGGGTAGTAGTGCTCGAAGATGTTATGAACCCTACTAATTTAGGGGCAATTTTCCGTTCAGCCGCCGCGCTTGGAATGGAAGCGGTGCTGCTAACCCCGGGTTGCAGCAATCCTCTTTACAGGCGTTCTTCCCGAGTTAGTATGGGAACTGTTTTTCAGGTTCCTTGGACCCACCTAGACCATAACTGGCCAACCCTTTTAAAAGAAATGGGCTTTAAAACAGCCGCTATGGCCCTAACCGATAAATCGGTTAGTATTGATAATAAAAAACTTTTAAAAGAAAAGAAACTCGCCATAGTTTTAGGTACCGAGGGCGACGGCCTTAAAGAAACGACTATAAATAAATGCGACTATACCGTTAAAATTCCAATGTCTAATGGGGTAGATTCGCTAAATGTTGCCGCTGCAGGTGCGGTAGCTTTTTGGCAACTAGGAAAAAGATAAAAGGTTGTGAGTTTTCACTCACAACCTTTTTTAAATCTTCTTTTTCTTAAATTTTGTTCCCTTAGGGTAGGTTTTGAAGGTTTTAAAATCAGAATCCGTTTCGGCTTCGGTAGGATTAGTCGGCTCTAAAACCGTAACTTTAAGGTCGGCTTCGGTTACTGGTGTCATTTCTTTATAGTAGTCCGAAGAATGATGTTTTTTTATAACCTTTTTGTGTCTGCGCTTTATAATTTTATATTTTTTTAAAATCATAAGGGTAACAAAAAAGCCCGATATTAAAGCGAAAATACCGCTTAAACAATAGTAAAAACCGGTAAGGTTGGTATAGTCGGCATAATAGCCGAAAAAGAATAAAATAAGGGAAATTAAAAAACAAAAAAAGCCAAAAATATTAAGCTTGTAACGATGAAACATTTTAAACGAAACTCCAAACAGTGATTTTTATACTTAACCTTCTTTAAGGTCTTTTACCGAATTAAACTTGATTTGAGGCCCTTCAATATAGCTTATAATCTCGTTTTCGTCTTCGGTTAATATATAAAGTTTTTTACAATTTTCTTTAATAAAACCTTTATCGATAGCGCTTTCCATAGCGCGCTGCATATCGTTGTAAAAACCGTTAATGTTATAAACTGCGATAGGCTTATTGTGTCGACAAAGTTGTTTTAGGGTTAAAATTTCGAAAAACTCTTCATAGGTTCCTATACCGCCGGGGGAAATAATAAATGCGTCGGCGTGGTCTTCCATAATTTGCTTTCTCTCGCGCATTGTGTCGGGGGTATAAAGGGTGTCGCAAAAGTCGCAAAGTTCTTCGGCTTCGGTTTCGAAAAAGAATTTTGGAATAACGCCAATAATGTGGGCGTTACCCTTTTTAAAGCCACGCGCAGCAGCCCCCATAAGACCGCCAGCGCCGCCGCCGAAAACAAGCGTATGTCCGCTTTTAGCAAGTTTACAGCAAAACTCTTCGGTCTTTTTTATATATTCGGGGTCAATTATGTTAGAAGCTGCCCCGTACACACAAATTCTCATTTAAAGCACCTCCGCTTAAAGTATATGAGGTTTAATTTTATATAATCATTATAACATAAAATTTAGTGGTTGTCTAAAAGAGTTTTATAAAATTCTGAATAATCGGTGCGATTGTCGTTTGTAAATTCAATAGCCTCTTTTGGGTGGCGGTTTAAAAGGCCTGTAAACATATATTGTAGGTCGTAACCCCAATTTACACCTTGAGCGCGAAGGGCGGGCATATGTTTTTCAATAAATTTAAGTAGGTGGTAAATGTTATATTTTGGGTTTTTAAGGAACCCTACAAGAAGTTCAATGGAACAGTTACCCGCGCCGCGGCCCATACCCTGCATGGTAGCGTCCATATAAGAAAGCCCGTAGGACATGGTTTCAATAGTGTTAGCAAAGGCAAGGTTTTGGTTGTTGTGGGCGTGGAAACCAATTTGTTTACCTGTTCCTTCTACCGCCGCGATATACTTTTTAGCAAGTTCCGAAGCGTTTTCGGGGTAGAGCGAACCGTAACTGTCTACAAGATAAATTACGTCTACATTAGTTTTTGCAAGCATTTCGAGCGCCTGCATAAGTTGGTCGTTGTTCGATTGCGATACCGCCATAATGTTACAAGCGGTTTCGTAACCCAGCGCGTGAAAATGTTCTATCATTTCAATTCCGGCAGGAATTTGATGAATATAACAAGCAACGCGAACCATATCTATAACGCTTTCGCTTTTGGGTAAAAAGTCGGTTTTATAATCACATCTGCCAACGTCGGCCATAACCGAAATCTTAAGGTCAGAGGGGTTGTCGCCAACAATAGCGCGAATATCGGCTTCGTCGCAGAATTTCCACTTTCCGTACTTTTCGGGGTCGAACATAGATTTACTTGCCTTATAGCCAAACTCCATATAATCAATTCCCGATTTAACGTTTGCCTTATAAAGGTCTAAAACAAACTCGTCGGTAAATTCAAAATTGTTGCAAAGGCCACCGTCGCGAATAGTAGCGTCTAAAACCTTAATGTCCTGTCTAACGTCCATAAGGTTGCCTTTTCTCGGCATATTCATAAAAATTCTCCTTAAATAAAGGGTAAAAAACCCGTAAAATCACAACATTTTGTCGCAAACCGCGACCAAAACTTATTTTACCACCTTTATCCCCAAAACTCAATATGTATTTGGTTAAAATTATAGGTTTTTTGCATTTTAATGTTAAATTATAAAAACAAAAATGACAAGGTTTAAACCTTGTCGTTTTTTGGTGGAGATAAGCGGGATCGAACCGCTGACCTCTTGAATGCCATTCAAGCGCTCTCCCAGCTGAGCTATACCCCCAAATATTTAACTTTTTGGCAACTTTTTTGCCGATGTTGTTACTATAACACAACTAAAAGTTAAAATCAAGCACAAATTTAAAAAACTTAAAAACTTCTTGACTTTATAAAAAATTGGTATATAATAATAACGTTACTTTGGGGCATCGCCAAGCGGTAAGGCAACGGACTCTGACTCCGTCATTACCTAGGTTCGAATCCTAGTGCCCCAGCCAAAAAAATAGCCAACCCTTTTTGGGTTGGCTATTTTTTTAGTTAGGGCGTTATTTGGAGTCGAATCATTTTTGCCGCTTAGGCAAAAATGGTCGTCGAAGCAGTCCAAAACGCGCGATAGCGTTTTGGAACTGTGAAGTCTCGAGTAAGGCAATTTTTTCGGTAACGCGCGATAAAAAAGCCAAGTGGTAAACACTTGGCTTTTAAATCATCCGTTTTGTAAATTCTTATAAAAAGATACGGCCAGCGCGTCGCAACGTTCGTTTTCGGGGTGGCCTGCGTGCCCCTTTACCCAACAAAATTCTACCTCGTGGGTTTCGAGTAAGGGGAGTAGTTTTTCCCACAAATCTACATTTAAAGCGGGCTTTTTATCGGCCTTTCGCCAACCGTTTTTTTGCCAGGAATAAACCCAACCTTTTAAAACTGCGTCGCAAACGTATTTAGAATCGGTAGTAAGGGTAACCTTACAAGGTTCTTTTAAGGCTAAAAGGGCCTCGATAACTGCGGTAAGTTCCATTCGGTTGTTGGTAGTATTGGTCTCGCCGCCGAAAAGTTCTTTTTCGCGGCCGCCAAAGCGTAATACCGCGCCCCAACCGCCGGGGCCGGGGTTTCCCGAACAAGCGCCGTCAGTAAAAATTTCAACTGTCTTTTTCATATTTTAGTACCTTCTGTAACTTCCGATAACCTTGCCTAAAATAGAGGGGTTTTCGGGGTAAATCGGGTCGAAATCGGGGTTTTCGGGCATAAAAACAACCCTTCCGCTCTTTTCAATAATAAGGCGTTTTACGGTTGCTTCGTCGCTATCCATACCAATAATAATATCGCCGTTTCGCGCGGTAAGGTCTTTATTAGCTATAACAATATCGCCGTCTAAAATGCCAACGTCT
>JAZODO010000111.1:0-1783 GCA_045597065.1 Acutalibacteraceae bacterium
TTAAATAATAAAAAAGCCAACGCTCGTTCGAGCGTTGGCTTTTTGGTTTTTGTTAAATGAATACAAAATAGTGAAAAGCGAAAGCAACTGCAAAACCTAAAAGAATTCCAACAATAACCTGAATATTGGTGTGTCCAACAAATTCCTTAAGTTTAACGTCGTCTGAAAGGGAGTTGTTGGTAAGTTTATTCATAAGGTCTTTCATTTCGTTTAATATAACGGCTTGTTTGCCGGTTTCAAGTCTAACGCCGGTAGCGTCGTGGCAAACAACAATGGCTAAAATTGCACTAATTGCAAACTCTACCGAACCAAGACCACAATTTAAAGCGCACATGGTAGCAACCGAAACAACCGTTGCCGAATGTCCGCTGGGCATTCCGCCGTCGCCAAAAAGGCGCCAAAAGTCGAATTTTCGGTTTACAATAGTGTGAATTAAAAGTTTAAGTACCTGGGCTATAAGCCAAGCAGAAATACCCGTTATAAGAAATTTATTGCTCAAAAGGTCAAACAACCAATCCATAAAACCCTCCGCAAACAGCGTTTTTTCTAAAAATTTATAATATAATAACATAACTTTTTAAAAAAGTAAAGCCAAAACCAAAGCCTAAAAGTTTTAAAAAAATAAAGACTATAAAACTTATTCTGTTTTAAAAGCGGAAGCGTTACAGGTAAAAAACGTCCAAAATTTGTATATTTTCGACAAAAATTTTAACTCAAAATTGTTGCTGTACTTATAATTTTCACAAAATAATCCTTGAAATATAGTAATTTTTTTGGTAATATTATATTAAGGTATATTATACCCCAATGTAAGTATTGTGTTTTTTGTTGTTTTTTTATTCTAGAGGTGAAAAATGTTCCACGCAGCTAAAAGTATTGAAGAAAGGCTTCAAAGTTTTCATAATAAACTTTGTGCCGACACCTACGAAATTCTAGGTGCTCATAAGGTTAACGACGTTGTTATTTTCAGAGTTTGGGCGCCAAACGCTTCGGCTGTTAGCGTTGTGGGCGATTTTAATGGGTGGAATCATTCCGCAGCCCCTATGTTTAAGGTTACTTCGGGAATATGGGAAGCTCAGGTTAGCGGAGTAAATAATTTCGACGCGTACAAGTACGCTGTTACCGACTCTTTTGGCAATACCGTTTTAAAGGCCGACCCTTATGCCCGCCATAGCCAAACCGCCCCCGAAACTGCGTCTAGAATTTATTTCGAAGATAATTTTAAATGGTCGGACAAGGCTTGGTACAATAAAGCTAATAAGCAAGACCTTTACGCTTCGCCTATAAATATTTACGAAGTTCATTGTGAATCTTGGCGCAAGTATGAAGACGGCTCTAATTTCGACTACGTAAAACTCGCTACCGAACTTTCCGAATACGTTAAAGATATGGGCTATACCCACGTAGAGTTTATGCCTATGACCGAATACCCCTTTTCGGGTTCTTGGGGCTACCAGGTAACCGGCTATTTTGCCCCAACCTCTCGCTACGGAACCCCTACCGACTTTAAGAAAATGATAAACATTTTCCATAAGGCAGGTATCGGCGTTATTTTAGATTGGGTTCCTGCCCACTTCCCGCGTGATGAACATGGTCTCTTCCGTTTCGACGGTAGTTGTTGCTTTGAATACGACGACCCTCGAAGAGGAGAGCATAAAGAATGGGGAACCTGCGTATTTAACTACGGCAAGGTAGAGGTTATGAACTTCCTCTTATCTTCTGCTTGTATGTTTATTAAGGAATTCCATATCGACGGAATTCGTGTCGACGCCGTTGCTTCTAT
>JAZODO010000112.1:0-1773 GCA_045597065.1 Acutalibacteraceae bacterium
GAATTGAAGAGATAAGAAAAGACAGGGGAATTTTGCAAGAAGAACTTGCTAAATCAATGGGGGTTTCTCGTCAAACAATAAGTTCTCTTGAAAACGGGCGATATAATCCTTCAATTATGTTAGCATATAAA
This sequence comes from Acutalibacteraceae bacterium, assembly GCA_045597065.1. GTDB lineage: Bacteria > Bacillota > Clostridia > Oscillospirales > Acutalibacteraceae > SFWF01. The sequence continues at coordinate 132 of JAZODO010000112.1, forward strand.
ATTGCGAAATATTTTGATATGTCAATTGAAGAAATTTTTATCTTTGGAGAGGAGTTAATGTAATGAGAAAAAAGATTATTTTTAGCATAATATATATTTGCCTTGGGAGCGTATTATTCGGTTTAGGATGCGCCGAAATAGTAGACTCTTTTTGGAGCGGAATGGGCGGTGCTTTAGTTGCCGTTGGTATTGTTAACTCGATTCGTGTACTTCGTTATTATAAAGACGAATCTTATCGAGATAAACAAGAGATTGAAATTAAAGATGAGCGAAACAAATTTATTCGCAACAAATCATGGGCGTGGGCAGGGTATTTATTTGTTTTAATTTCAGCGATTTGTACCATTGTCTTTAAACTATTAGGCCAAGACTTATTATCTATGGCATCAAGTTTTGCGGTTTGTATTATTATAACGCTTTACTGGATATGTTTCTTGATAATTAAAAAGAAGTATTAAAGCAGTGCAAAATAAAAAAATTAAACAGCATTTCACGTGTGTGAAATGCTGTTTTATTTAAAACAAATCATCGAAATAATGTTTTCTGCTATAATTTTCAATTACATTTTCATAGCGTTTTGTAGCAAGCCTAACGGCATCAAACCAAGAATAATAAACCTTGTCTGCCGCTCCTTCGCCAACGCGTTTTAAAACCTCTTGGTCTCTTATGGCGTTTATAATTGTTTTTGCAAAGCTTTCGGCATTTTCTTCTGCTAAAAAGCCTGAAATTCCGTCTTCAACACCTTCTGAAGCACAAGAATCTTTAATAAGTACCGAAGGACAACTACAAGCAGCAGCCTCTTTTACAACAAGGCCCGAAGTATCATAGGTAGAGGGGAACAAAAATAAATCTGCTCGGCTGAAATATGCGCGAACTTTTTCTCTATCGTAAACAGCACCGCAAAAAATAGTGTTGTCTGATAAACCAATTTGCTTGGCATATGCTTCAATTATAGGTCTGTCCGGGCCTTCGCCAACAAAGAACATTTTATATTTTATACCCGATTGGGTTAAAATTTTTAAAGAATCAAGTATAATTTTTAAATTTTTATACCAGTTCATGCGGCCGCAATATAAAAATACTAAAGGCTCGTTTTCGGTACGATAAATGCGGTCAATTTCCGAAATATCTTCGGCAGAAGCCTTACCTTTTTTAAAGTCGGTTCCGTTAGGCATTATTACAACTTCGCCTTCATAACCTAAATTTCTAAGGCTTTTAAGGGTACCGTTAGAAACTGTCCAAACCTCATCGGCGTACCCAATATTTGTTTCTACAAATTTTCGGGCAACCATATTAAATGGCTTTGGCTCAACGTAATTATCTATATCAATATCAAATTTAGTATGATAGGTTAAAATTGTAGGAATTTTCATTCTGTAAAGAAGCGAAACCTCGTGTGCTAATACACTGGATGAAAACGGACAATGCACATGCAAAAGGTCGAACTTCTTTTTATAAAGGTCGCGAAGTGTTTTAGGCGAAAATGGGTTACCAACGCGATAGGGCATAGAGGTAGTGAGTTTTGCCGAATGATAACGGTAAACCTCAAAATCATAATCGTCTACAACGTTTGGGTATTTTGGAGTTATAACAACGGGCTCACAAAAGCGGCCGTTCATTATGTTAGCGTAGTTATATACAG
>JAZODO010000113.1:0-3482 GCA_045597065.1 Acutalibacteraceae bacterium
ATAAGCATACCGCCGCCCGAAGTAGTAATAATTTTATTACCGTTAAAGCTAAGTACGTTATACGTACCAAAGGTTCCGCAGTTTTTACCGTTGTATGTAGAGGCGAAAGCTTCGGCAGCGTCTTCAATTAAAACGGCATTATGCTTTTCGCAAACGGCTAATATTTCGTCCATTTTAGCGGGGGTTCCGTAAAGGTGGGCAAGCATAACTGCTTTAGCGTTAGGATATTTTTCGAAGGCCTTTTCTAAAGCTTTTGGGTCCATATTCCAGGTATCTTTTTCGCTATCTACAAAAACTTGAACAGCGCCTTCGTAGCTAACGGGATTTACGGTAGCCGAAAAGGTTAGGTCGGAACAAAGAACAACATCGCCCGGTTTAACTCCCGCAAGTTTAATTGCAAGGTGAAGAGCCGCGGTACCGGAGCAAAGGCAAAGAGCACTTAAATCGCCGCCAAGATAGGCCGCAGTTTCATCTTCGAAACCGTCGCAGTTAAAACCAAGCGGAGCTATCCAGTTGCGGTCGAAGGCTTCTTGGACAAAGGTTAGTTCTTCTCCATGCATTGTAGGCGAGGCTAGAAAAATTTTCTTGTTTGGTGTCTTCATAAAAAACTCTTTCTATTTATTTTTTCTTTTTTTGCTAACTCCACGGTAAAAAAGAAACTATTTATAAGCAAAAAAACAAAATAAAAACGGTTATAAACCAAGCTCTCTCGAAAGCTTAAATTGTGAATAAGATTTGTACAAAATCTATTCTAGTTTTTAAATTTGCAAGAATGTTTTGTTAATTTTACCGTATAATCATAAGAAACATATATAAATATAATACTATACAGATAATAAAAAATCAACCATTTTTAACAATAAATTCTAAATTTAAGTGTAGTTTTTACTACAACCTATTTTGACCAGTTTTTTATTGACAAAAAGGCAAAAACTTGTAAGATTAAAGGTGAAAGGAAGTGCCTTTATGTTAGAAAACACAACCATTTTTGATACAGTTATAATCGGCGGAGGGCCTGCCGGTTATTCGGCCGCACTATATGCGGCCAGAGCAGGACTTAAAACGGCCGTTTTGGAAAAGTTTTCGGCCGGCGGACAAATGGCGCTTACCGACATTATTGAAAACTACCCCGGTTTTAGCGAGGGTATAGAAGGCTTTGAACTAGGGTTTAAGATGCAACAAGGCGCAGAAAAATTCGGCGCTAAAACCATTTACGGCGAAGTTGTTTCGACCGACCTTTTAGGCGACATTAAAAAGATAACTACCGACAGCGAAACCGTTTTAGCAAAAACGGTTATTATAGCAACGGGAGCCGACCCAAAGCGTTTAGGACTTTTAAACGAAGATACATTTTTAGGCCGCGGAGTTCACTATTGCGCCCATTGCGACGGCCGTTTTTATAAGGGTAAAACGGTAGCTGTTATCGGGGGCGGAAATTCGGCCGTTTCCGACGCCATATACCTTTCAAACCTTGCCGAAAAGGTATATTTAATCCACCGTAGAGATACTCTCAGGGCTTCGAAAATATACCACGAAATTATAGAAAAAACCGCTAATATTGAGTTTGTTAAAAACACGGTTGCTACCGAGATTTTAAGCGAGGAAAAGGTAGTAGGATTAAAGGTATTAAATCTTTTAGATAACGCCGAAAAAAACCTTTTAGCCGACGCTGTTTTTATTAGCATTGGGCGCAGTCCTAACACCGAAATTTTCCGAGCGCAACCGGCGCTTGACAAGTTTGGTTACATTGTTGCAGATGAAAGCACAAAGACTAGTATTAAAGGTGTTTTTGCGGCCGGCGACGTTAGAACCAAGGCGCTACGTCAGGTAGTTACTGCGGCGGCAGATGGCGCGGTTGCAGCTCATTTTGCCGAAGAATATTTAGCCGAAAAATAAAAGAAAAAAGCGTGTGAAACATTCACACGCTTTTAATTTATTCTATATTTTTACGAGATTGTTCATATGCTTTAAGCATTGTAATCGACTCTTTACACATAGGAACTATTGCTATAGCATTAAAGATTGTCATAAGGGCAATTCCAACATCGCTCATAGCCCAAACCGCAACATAGGAACCCATTCCGCCGATAAAGAGCATTAAAAGGGCAACTATTTTATAGGCGGTTTGGTATTTCATTTTATCGCCAAAAAGGTAGGCAACGTTTGAACGGGCATAGAAAAGAACGCCAACAAAGGTTGAAAAGGCGAAAAGCCAAAGAGTTATTGTTACAAAAATTCCGCCAAACGAGCCTAAATGATAGTTCATAGCGGTTTGTAGCAGCGCCATTCCGCCAAGGTCCTTAGTAATATCGGCAGGAACTAAAAGCATTATAAACGCGGTACAACTACAAATAACAAGTGTGTCGATAAAAACACCGAGCGACTGCATAAGGCCGGTTTTTGCAGGGTTGTCGGTATCGGCGGCGGCAGCGGCACAAGGAGCCGAGCCAGAACCTGCTTCGTTAGAAAAGAGGCCGCGTTTAATACCTTGAACAATTACTGCGCCAAGGCCACCGCCAACCATTTCTTTAATGCCAAACGCTTCGGAAAAAATACGGCCGAAAACAGAGGGTAAAAGGGTTATATTTTTAGCGATAATAAAGAGGGTTACGAGAAAGAAACAACCCGCCATTATTGGAACAACAATATCTAAAACCTTAACGGTTGCATTTTTTCTAAGAACTACAACAGCCGCAACAGCAACCAAAACAATTATTGTATAAATAGGTTTAATATTAAACTGATTATAAACGGCTTCGGTTACAGAGTTGCCTACAACCTGGCTTATACCACACCAACAAAGAAGGCCCGAAATTGCAAAAAGAACCGCTATGGCCGACTTTTTAAGTTGTTTACCCCCTACCCTTTCCATAAAGGCATGAATGTAATAGGCGGGGCCACCACGATAGCCGCCGTAAAGCGGGTCGGGTTGTTTATATTTTTGAGCCAAAGTAGCTTCGACAAAGGCAGAAGCAGAGCCTAAAAGGGCTGTTACCCACATCCAGAAAACGGCGCCTGCGCCACCAACCGTTATAGCGGCAACAACGCCCGCAAGGTTTCCCATTCCAACGCGAGTTGCGGTTGAAACGATTAGGGCTTGCCAACCCGAGAGGGCGCGTTTATTAGTTTTTTCCTTTTTTTCGGTAGCAACGCGAAGCATAGAAGGAATATGCCTTATTTGCATAGCGCGGGTTCTAACCGTAAAATAAATTCCCATAGCAAGAAGAATTACAACAAGGAAAGAAAGTTCTAACTTTTTGTTTTGGCCCATAGGGATAGAGAGCATTACGCCGTTTAAAATATTATCGGCAAAAAAGATAATATCTTCGAACACGCCGTAAATTACCGAGCAAACTTGAAGTATAAGCTCGCCTAGCCTTTGAAACCAAGAAAACATTATATCAAACATAAAAACCTCTACAAAACTATGGCCGAATTCGTATAGCGCGAATTCGGTCATTTGTATTTTAAGCCATTATAAC
>JAZODO010000114.1:0-2530 GCA_045597065.1 Acutalibacteraceae bacterium
GAACCCCCGTTCTTCAGAATCGGAATCTGCTGCGTTATCCAGCTGCGCCACGAGCGGAAAGTTTATTGCATTATACCACTAAAAGTGAATACCTACAAGTAATTTTTCCTATAATGTATTATGGTGATGTTATGAAAAAAAGAAGTATAATTATTACGGTGCTTACAAGTTTAGTTATTTGCTTTGGTATGATGGTTGGGGTCGCGCTATTACTCCTACCCGCCGTTATAGGAACAACCGAGCAAAAGGTTAGCGACCAAATTTTAGGGGTAGATTACGGAAAAACCCCCGAAAACGAGGCTATTTTAATTTTGGGCGAAAAAGATAGCGGCGCGCTAATTTATTTAGATTTTGAAAACTCGTTAACCCACGTTTATCTTTTTACCGAAAAGGCGCAAAGCGAGGCTATAAAGTTGCCTTATAATATAGGTTATACCCTTAATTTTTCCGAAAATCTAACCTTAAAACTTTGCGACCGACTGGGCGGTATAGATATAGAAAATAAAGGCGAAAAAACAAAGTATTTTTCGGCCTCTTTAAAGGAATATTTAGATAATTCGACCGAAAATGATAAATTGTTAAAAATTTCTTTATCTTTTTTCGAAAAAATTGCAAAAACAGGCTTGTCATCTGAGGATTTTATGTTTATAATCGAAGAGAGCAACACGGCTTTGCCCTATTCTGTTTGTTACGGGTGGAGCGACCGAATTTGCGAAATGTTCAGCAATACGGTTTTTTATTAAATTTTAAAGGAGGGAAGCGTTTTGAAAAGGTTATTAGCGTTACTTTTAGCCCTACTTATGGCTATGAGTTTTTCGGGTTGTACCATAAATCAAACCATTGTTTCAAACGGCGATACTTCCCTTCCCACATCTAGTATAGATTCTTCCGACGAATCTTCGAAAAAACCTTCCTCTAAAGACGAAAGTTCTTCGAAAAAACCTTCTTCTAAAGATGAAAGTTCTTCTAAACCTAATTCTTTCGACAAAGAAAGTTCTAACCTTGGCAGTTCGGGCCAACAAAGCGGAAGTTCTTCGCTCCCCAATTCCTCCAAACCGGAATCGAGCGGAAACGAACAGATTACCCCCCCTAATCACGATATAAACTCTACCCACGAGGGCCATTATTTTTATTCCCAACTTTCCGATATTCAAAAAGAATATTACGAAGCAATTTATAACGGCGTAAATAAAATGCAATCTTCTTGGATTTTACTTGGCAAGGCTACCGACGATTTTAGAATTGATATTGCCGTTGCAAGAGAGGCCGTTTTAGCCGACCACCCCGAAATCTTTTGGGTTTCTAACCACTATTCGGCCGGAACAAGCAGTTCCGAGTCGGGCGAAAAAATGGCTATGATACTCTTTTCTAAAGAGGCGGGCTCACAAGAGGCGTATCTTGTAACTAAAAGCGAAAAAGAGCGTATGGTAAAGGCGTTAAACGAAGCCGTTTTAAAAATGGTAAATTCGGTTACGGCTACAACCGCATACGAAATTGAACTTGAACTTCACGATAAGCTTTGCGAAAAGGTGGTTTACGAAGATTATACTAACGATATTTTAGTATATACCGTTTACGGAGCGCTTGTTAACGGGAAAGCCCTTTGCGAAGGGTATAGCCGCGCTATGCAACTTCTTCTTTCTAAGTTTGGTATACTGGCTATTCCTGCCGTTGGCGAAGGTGATGGCGAAGGCCATATGTGGAACAAGGTTAGAATAGACGGGCTGTGGTATAATTTAGACGCTACTTGGAACGATAAGGAAGATGAGTTCCCTTCTTACGAATATTTTAACATTACCGATGCCCAAATTTCCCTTGACCACTCGTTTAGTAAAAACTTTACCGAACTTACAAAAGACGACGTAATAGGAACCTTGGCGCCCTTTAACATAAATTTACCCGTTTGTACCGCTACCGAATATAACTATTTCGAAAAAACCGGTTTTGTTCTAACAAAAACAAATATGGACGAGCTTATAGAGTATTTGGTTAGTGAGTCTGATAAAGAAGTTATTGAGGTTGGCGTTTCTATGGCAGTTCGCGAAGAACTTCGCGCTATGGCGCAAAGATATTTAAGCGACCTAAATACGCAACTTGCAAAAAAACACCCGAATTGTGGCTTTAAAATTTCGGGAATGGGAATATCTAACTTTTGTATTCAATTTTATAAAGCAAACCAAACGGCAAGAGGATAACCTCTTGCCGTTTTTAATCTACAAATAAAAAAAGAAGCACTCCGCTTTTGTTCTCATATAATGAGAACGCGAGATGTTTTGTAAGTTTGAAATTTGCTTCGAGCTCGAAGAAGATAGACCGCAGAAATACTTGCGTATTTCAAGGGATATCTGCAAGAGATAGTGCAAATTTCTCAGAAAAACGCGAAGTGTTTTTATTATATGAGAACAGAGAGCACCTCTAAAATCTGGCGCGCTGTAAGAGATACTCTGCGCCCACCTACCCCCCTTGCCGTTCCGAACGGCTAAGGCGTTTAGGCGGTGCTCGAGACTTCACAGTTCCAAAAACCTATCGC
>JAZODO010000115.1:0-5261 GCA_045597065.1 Acutalibacteraceae bacterium
CAAAATATAGCCCGTAGGCGGCGCCTACCGAATCGAGGTCGGAAAATTTGTGGCCCATTATATAAACGGTTGACGCCGATTTAAGTTGTTTTTTAAGTTTGCCGGTAAAACGAATAAGCCGAAAATCTGCTATGTTTTTACCGGATGAAAGTTTAAAGAAAAAGAAAAACAAAACCGCAAAAGCAATTAAACATATTGCTATAACTATACTTACAAGCGGATTATATTTAGAAAAAACCAAACAAAGAAACAAGCCTAACGCAAGTATACCGCTAATAATGCATTTCGTTACGATAAAGCGTTTCATTGGCCGTTTTCCTTTCTTTTAAGTTTTAAATTTCCATAATTATGGGGAGTATTACGGGGCTTCTACGTGTGGTTTCGTAAACGTGTTTGGAAATTCCGTCGCGAAGTTTTAGCTTTAAAGCGTTTCGGTCGCGAATTCTGTTAATATAACAATTTTCTAAAATATCTTCGGCAACAATTGTTGCATCTTTAATAAGTTGTTCGGATTCTTTAACGTAAACGAAACCGCGGGTTACTATTTCGGGGCCTGCTACGACTTCACCCGAAACCGAGTCGATAGTAACGGTTACTATTACAATACCGCTATCGGCTAGAAGTTTACGGTCGCGTAAAACTACTCCGCCTACATCGCCAACGCCTAAACCGTCGACTAAAACGCGGCCGGCAGTAACAGTTTCTAAAACTTTAATATCGTTTTTAGAAAGGGTTATAACATCGCCCAAATTAGCTATTAAAGTATTTTCTTTAGGGATTCCCATAGTTTGGGCAAGTAGCGCATGTTTATAAAGATGTTTTTGTTCGCCGTGAAGCGGAATATAATATTTAGGCTTTACAAGCGACATTAGAAGTTTTAGTTCTTCTTGACAAGCGTGCCCCGAAACGTGAACGTCGTACATTTTTTCGTAAACAACGTTGGCGCCGCGTTTCATAAGCTCGTTTACAACCTTACTAACGAGTTTTTCGTTACCCGGAATAGGGGTAGCCGAAATAATTATCATATCGTCGGGAAGTATTTCAACCTGGCGATGGTCGGAAAAGGCCATTCTATGAAGGGCCGAAAGGGGTTCGCCCTGGCTGCCTGTTGTTATAATAACGAGTTGTTCGGGTTTATATTTTTTTATAAGCTCAATATCGATTAAAACATTATCGGGAACGTTTAAATAACCTAACTTTTCGGCTATTGAAACAACATTTAACATACTTCTTCCCGAAACGGCAACCTTACGGCCAAAGGAAACGGCCGCGTCGATAATTTGTTGAATTCGGTGAATGTTAGAAGAGAAGGTTGCAACAATAATTCGATTATTGCCGGCCTTATTAAATAGGTTTTGGAAAGATTCGCCTACTACCCTTTCGGACATTGTGTAACCCGGGCGTTCGGCATTAGTAGAATCGGCAAGCATAGCTAAAACGCCTTTTTTACCGAGTTCTCCAAAACGAGAAAGGTCGATAACGCGGTCGTCGATAGGGGTAGTATCGATTTTAAAGTCGCCCGTATGAACAACTACTCCGGCAGGGGTTTTTATTGCGAAAGCAACCGCATCGGGAATAGAGTGATTAACGTGAATAAATTCTACACTAAACGCGCCAAAGTTTAAAACACTACCGGGTTCTACGGTATTAAGAGAAGCCGAAGCTAAAAGTTTATGCTCTTTAAGTTTACCTTCGATAAGACCTATTGTAAGTTTTGTCGCATAAATGGGAACGTTAATATTTTTTAGAAGATAAGGTATTGCGCCGATATGGTCTTCGTGGCCGTGGGTTACAACTAAACCCTTAATTTTTTCGCGATTTTTAGTAAGATAGGTAAAATCGGGAATAACTATGTCGATACCGGGGGTTTCTTCGTCGGGGAAAGCCATTCCGCAGTCGACAAGAAGGATTTCGTCTTTATATTCGTAAACGGTTAAGTTTTTACCGATTTCGCCAAGACCGCCCAAAGGAATAATTTTAAGAGGGGTTTTTGAAACCTTTTTTTCGGTATTCTTTTTAGGAGAAGATTTCTTTTTAGACTGATTTTGATTTTTGGACTTAAAGTTATCTTTTTTAGCAGTATTCTTTTTAGCATACTTGCTACCTTTAGCTTTTTGCTTTTCGAGTGGCTTTTTTTCTTTTGCCATATTAAGATATTACCTCCGTTTAAAAATTTATGTATTAAAGCCGGACCATACAACCTTACGTTATCATGGCCATAGCAAAATAGATATAAATAGTTAGTTTAATTGTACTGTCAATTCCCCTTCTTGTCAAGTAATATTAAACATAAACTATTAGATATTATAATAATATTATAGGGCAAGTATTAAATTGTTAAACTATAAAAAATTTACTCGTTGAAATTTTGGGGCGAAAATGTTATAATATATACAGTTTTATCGAATTAGGAGGATTCCCAGTTGAGTAAAAAAGTTTTAATCACACGCGACAGCACAAGCGACCTTACCCCCGAAATTATTGAAAAGTTTAATATAAAAACTATTCCTTTAGGAATTACTTTGGGCGATAAATCGTATAAAGACGGCGTTGATATCGACCCCGATTTTATTTATAAATATCATAGCGAACACGGCGTTTTACCAAAAACCAGCGCCGCTAATATTGCAGAAATGGTAGATTTCTTTACCCCGTTTGTAGAAGAGGGCTACGCTATAATTCATTTTGCTATTAGTTCTAAAATGTCTTCTACCTACCAAAACACCCTTATCGCTGCCGAAGAGTTCGACGATGTTTACGTTGTAGATACCGCTAACCTTTCTACCGGCGAAGGTCTTCTTATTATGAAGGCTGCAGAAATGGCGGCCGAAGGCAAAGAGGCAAAAGAAATTTTCGATACTATAAACGAACTTGTTCCCTGTGTAGATGCATCCTTTGTTATTGATAACCTAGAATATTTACACAAGGGCGGACGTTGCTCGGCGCTTGCGGCTCTTGGCGCTAACCTTTTAAAACTTAAACCTTGTATTCAGGTTAAAGACGGTTCTATGGGCGTTTGCAAAAAGTATCGCGGCAAATACTCTCAAACCCTTTGCGAATATGTTGCCGACCGCCTTACCGATTATAGCGATATTGACCTCGACCGCGTTTTCGTTACCCACGCAGGTTGCGACCCCGAAATTGTAGAAGAAGTTCGCGCTCTGGTAGAAAAGACCGCTCCCTTTAAAGAAATTCTTGTTACCCGCGCAGGTTGCACCGTTTCTTCCCACTGTGGCGCTAACACACTAGGCGTTTTATTTATTAGAAAAACACCCCTTCAATAAACTAACACTTTTTCGCACGGTTGCATAAGATAATCTAGGGAGCATTTGATATCCGTTTCGGCGGTAGCCATGGCTTATCTTTAAAGTAACCGAAAAAAAGACTCCCTTTTAATATAAAAAGCGACTGCCCAAACGGGCAGTCGCTTTTATTTTAGTTTTATTCCGAAATGCTTTCTTCGTCGGAGAATAAGGTTTCTTCTTCCTCTTCGATTTCTAGGCCTAAATTTCGGCGAACGTCGATATCTTCGCCCGGATGAGCGGCATAATACGGGTCTATCATAAGTTTTTTAACCTTTGGGAATATACACATTTGAGTAAAGATTGCGGTAAAGCCGGGAAGAATCATAGCGGCTACTATGGCAACAACCAAAACGAGTTCCATAGGAATAAAAATTATTATAGCAATAATTCCACCGTAAACAACAATATTTACAAAACTTACTAAAAGGTTTTTAAGTAGGTTTGCAAAGGCAAAGGTAAAAGAGTTTTTATAAATATTTTTAAGGGTAAGTTTAAAGGTTATAACAAGTAGCCAGAAATAGTATTTCATAAAGGAGAAAACTATAAACGATGCAAGGCAAAAACCCAAACCTAAAACAGAGGTTATTCCGCCTGTGTCGGTTAAAACATCCATATAGTAAAAATAAATGGCAAAAACCAAAAGAACGGTTATAACGTTATTTATGATACCTGCGGGAAGGGCTTGTTTCCAGTTTTTACGAATGGTAGAAAAGAAATCGGAAAGGCCGAAAGAGTGTTTATCTCTTGCAAGGTTTCTTGCAACGTTTGTAAGGCCCGCCGAAGCCAAACCGCCGGTTATAAACAGGGCCGACAACAAGGTATAAACCAAGTTTACGGGAATAAGTTTAAAAAAGTTTCTGCCCCAAATTTCTAAAAAGACGAAAAACATTTTCTTTTTATTTTCGTCTTTGCTTATTCCGGGACCGGGAGTATCGTATTTAAAAAATCCGCCGAAAGCCATTTTGTTCTCCTAAAATTATTTATTTTTCTTATAAACTAAGCGTTCGTAAAGGTTAATATCTTTATATGCTAAAAGGTAGGTTAAATAGCAAACCACAAGGGTTAAAAGTACGGGTAAAAGGGCTAAAATAAGTGATAAAAAGCTTATATCTTTAGTAGAGTTAATACCGCTAAAAATAAGTTTTTGATAGCCGTACAAATGATAATTTACGAAGTTATAAACCGTAAAACCAAACTTTATAACGCCAAACTTACTAAGGATTAAAAGAACCCAAGAAATAAACTGAATAGCGGCTAACGGAATGGCCGCTTTAAGTCCTTTTAGTTTATCTTCTTCTGCCCTACCGCAAGAAACGCGATTAACGTCGCCAGAGCCTTCGGCATGTAGAACGCGGGGTACTATCATAATAAAGAATACAAGCGAAACAATTTGAGAGATAAGGGAAGAAATTATAGCAGGAGTGCCTTTTAGGCCACCCGTAATATCGCGGGTAGCAATAACGTAGCCTTTAGCCTTATATTCGGCAAGTTTTGTATCGGTTCCGTCTTTAAAATAATGAACATAATAGTCGAGAGTTTCCTCAGACTCTTTGGTTTCATAAACCGCAACCTCTTGGCCAATTATATCGAGCGGAGAGTTCATAGCAAATATAGCTGTAAAAGAAAAAAAGGTTAAAAAACACATAATAATACAAATAAGATATTTGCCGAGTAGGTTAAGTGCTAATTTATTGTACACCGTTTAAATCTCCTAAATTTTAGTATCTAAGTAATTATATAATAAATAAAGCATATATTCAAGATTTTTTACTGAATGGCAAGAAAATAATCAACTATTCCCTTTGTCAGAGCTTTGGCTTTGCCGATATTGTAATTCTGATTAGTTATATTGCCGTAGTCGTAAGCATTGCTCATATATCCGTTTTCGGTAAGAACAACGGGGCAATAGTAGGAACGCGCCATAAAATAACGGTGCCAATTGATTTCGTTGGCTTT
>JAZODO010000116.1:0-2841 GCA_045597065.1 Acutalibacteraceae bacterium
CCTGCTCTAAAGTTAATAAAGAAACAAAAAAGAAGCCAAACACGTGGCTTCTTTTTTTGGCGCGCTTGAAGGGACTCGAACCCCTGACCTACCGCTTAGAAGGCGGTTGCTCTATCCAGCTGAGCTACAAACGCATTCATATAAAAAACCCCATAAATTATGGGGTTTTACCGTGGAGCGGGTGATGGGAATCGAACCCACGTCTCCAGCTTGGAAGGCTGGCATTCTAGCCGTTGAACAACACCCGCGTGTATTACGGCAAGAGATATATTACCACACTTCTTGCCGCAAGTCAACACTTTTTTGATTATTTTTTAGAAAAAACAAGCTCTTTATTTTTAGTAGTTATTGCAATTTCTTTAATAGCGTTTTCGCCATTTTCAATTATTAAATCTACTACCTTATCTTCTACTAATTTTCTAATATTATTTCTAATATCACGAGCTCCGGCTTTACCGTTTTTGCTCTTTTCAACAATAAATTCACAAACCGATTTGTCAAAACTAATTAAAATGAATTTTTCTTCCATAACCGCCTTAAAATCAGTTAACATAAGGTTTGAAATTTTAACAAGACTTTTATTATCTAATTTAGAAAAAGCAACTATTTCGTCGATACGAGCAATAAATTCAGGACGTAAAAATTCTTCTAAAGCGGCTATTGCCTTTTCTTTCGAAGAATCATTTTCGCTCTTGCCAAATCCCATTAAATTTTCTTTATTATGGCTACCTGCATTAGATGTCATAACGATAATGGTATTTTCAAAATTAACGGTTCTGCCTTGAGCATCAGAAATTCTGCCATCATCTAAAATTTGAAGTAGAATATTCAATACATCAGGATGCGCTTTTTCGATTTCATCAAACAAAACAACCGAATAGGGTCTTCTTCTAATTTTTTCGGTTAGCTGCCCTGCATCATCGTAGCCAACATATCCGGGAGGCGCTCCAATAAGTTTAGAAACAGAATGTTTTTCCATAAACTCCGACATATCGAAACGAATTAAAGTTTCCGGAGTGTCAAAAAGTTGTTCTGAAAGGACCTTTACAAGTTCAGTTTTACCGACACCGGTTGGACCAACGAAAATAAACGAAGCAGGTCTTCTGTGGGCCGAAGTTTGAATTCTAGAGCGTTTAACAGCCGCTGCAACTAGTTTAGCAGCTTCATCTTGTCCAATAATACGCTCTTTTATCTTATTTTCTAAAACTTGAAGTTTAACAAGGTCGTTTTCAACTATTTTAGTTGCAGGAATACCTGTCCATAGTTCGATTACTTTAGCAATATCAGCTTCTGTTACAACGTTATTAGAGGCAGGTTCATAAAGCCCATTTGCAATGTTTTTATACTTTGTAAGTTCGGTTTTAATTCTTGCTTGTTGCTCGTAATTAGGGTTATCTACATCTGCTTCAAGGCGGTCAAGCTCGATTTGATATTCGGCTATTTTCTTATTAGCAATATAAAGCTCATCAACCGCAGAATTTGCAAGACTTGCACAAGCGCAAGCTTCATCGAGGAGGTCAATAGCTTTATCGGGTAAATATCTGTCGCAAACGTATCTTTCGGACAAAAGCACCATTTTTCTAATAAGTTCATTACTTACAGTAACGTTATGATAGCCTTCGTAATAACTTTTAACGCCTAGAAGAATTTTAATAGAATCTTCTATCGAGTTCTCTTCTATTATAACGGGCTGAAATCTACGTTCTAGGGCGCTGTCTTTTTCTATATGCTTTCTATATTCTTTAAGAGTAGTCGCGCCTATAACCTGAATTTCGCCTCGAGAAAGCGCCGGTTTTAAAATATTAGCAGCGCTCATAGAACCTTCGGCTGAATCTCCCGCGCCAACAAGATTATGAATTTCATCTATAAAGAGAATTATATTGCCATCGGTTTTAATTTCTTCGATTAAACCTTTAACGCGGCTTTCAAATTGGCCTCTAAACTGAGTGCCTGCAACAAGAGCCGTAAGGTCTAAAAGCATAATTTGTTTGTCGAGCAAACGAGCGGGGGCTTTACCCTCGGCAATTTTTATTGCAAGTCCTTCGGCAATAGCGGTTTTACCTACACCGGGTTCTCCAATTAGACAAGGATTATTTTTAGACCTTCTAGAAAGAATTTGAATTGTTCTGTACAGTTCATTTTCTCTACCAACTATTGTGTCAAACTTACCTTCTTTTGCTTTTTGTGTAAGATTAGTACAATATTGGTCAAGAAAACGGCGTTTTTTAGCTTTTGGTTCTTTTTTAGCTTTAGATTTGCCTTCTGACTCATCTTGATTTTCTTCCGAATCTTCACTATTAGAAACGCCGAAAATATTATTCATAAATGGAAATGCAGGAGCTGTACCTAAATCTATTTGGTCAAAATCTTCGCCCATAATTTCCATAAACTGATTGCTTATTTGGTCGATATCGTCTTCGCTAATATTCATATTTTTAAGCATATCATCAACAGGTTTAATTCCCATTTCTTTTGCACAAGAAAGGCAAAGACCTCTTGGCGCACTAGAAGGGTTATTTTGGTCTGATATAAAGACCATTGCAGGTCTTTTTTTGCATTTGTCACATAATTTCATTTTTAAGAAAACTCCTTAAACACGCTTGAAAAACATAATAAAATAGCAACAAGCAGATACAATCATACAAACAATTGATACGCCGCTTAAAATATAAAGCGGAATTTCCGAGATTGCGAACATATCTACTAAAAGAGTATAAACCATAGTAATAAAAATAATTACCGTTGAAAGTTTACCAAACCATTTTGAAGAAATAGGTTTTGTGCCACTGGAAAGTAAGTGAACAGCAACAAAAAGAGTTAAAAGTTCTTTTATAAATAAAA
>JAZODO010000117.1:0-2901 GCA_045597065.1 Acutalibacteraceae bacterium
TTTAGCCAAGAAATTAGGTGCCACTGGAACTATTCAAGTTGGCAAAGAGTCTATCAAAGACATTGAAGATAAAATCGACGTATTCTATGACTGTGTTGGAGAAAAGGGCCACGTTCTAAACAACATTCTCGATGTTGCAAAGAGAGGTTCAAGAGTAGTAGTTATTGGCGTTTTACAAAACGAATACATTATTCCTAAACTCCCCGACTTTGTTCAACACGAATTATCTCTTTCGGGCACAACTATGTATGTTCCTACCGACTATAGAGAAATGATTGAACTTATGGGCGAAGGCAAAATTACCACAAAGGGTATGGTTTCTCACAGATTTAACTTTGAAGAAATTCCTTATGTTTTAGATATGTTAGATAAGAGAAAAGAAAAAACCTTTAAAATACTTATTGACGTAAACGATTAGTAGGTGTTTCCCTTAAAATTAAGGAGAACCATCAGATAGCACCGATGGTTCTCCTTTTTTTAAATTTCATTTGTTTGATTTAAAATATGTTTTTTATATTTAAGCGGGGTTGTTTTAAATTCTTTTTTAAACTTTGCTATAAAATGCGAAAAGTCGTCGAACCCGCTTTCGAAACAAGCATAGGTTACAGTATGATTTTGGCGGAGCAATTTACAGGCCGTTGCCAGTTTTAAACTTTCGACATACTTTCTTGGAGTTACCGAAAGGTAGCCCTTGAAATAGCGTTCAACGGTTGCCACGCTTACCCCAAATTTTAAGGAAATTTCGTTAACATTTTTAATTTGCTTATGATTTTTATTAACGAAATCGAAAATTTCCATTACGTGGGAAGGTATGTTGGCGTTTGGCGCCAATGCGTCATTATTTTGGTAGCCTTGTTCGATATAAGAAATAATTTCGAAAAAACAGTTGATAGTTGCAATAGAAGAAAGATTATATGTTGTTAGCTTTTCGCAAAGTTCCAGTATTTTTTTGCGTTTAGGTTCGCTAATTCTTATAAGGTTATTGGTGCCGCGTTTTCTTTTAAGCATAAATTCAAAAAGAAGAGGATTTTCGTGGGGCGAAAACATTATCCAGAAATGCTTATGAGAGGTATCATCGTTATAAATACAATGATGATATTCATAAGGTTTTGTTATAATTATATCCCCCGGAGAAATATCGTATAACTTTTTTTCAACTACGAAAGATACATTGCCCGATATATTTATATATATTTCACACATATCGTGAATGTGGGGAGAACTAACTCTTATTGGCGAATTTTTAGTTACATTAAGTTTATTTGCATTTATTGCAAACCCTTTAATTGTACTAATTTCTAAATCATTAGTCATAAAATCACCTACCAATTTATTGCAAAGTATCATCGATTTTGACGATTATATCATATTTTTTGCTAATTTGTCAAATAAAAAAGCCGTTTTTGACAACCAAAAAATATAACTTTAAAAATACGAGAGGGAAAAATATGTTAGTAAATTTAAACGACGTTTTAAAGAAAGCCCAGGAAGGCAATTATGCCGTTGGACTTTTTAATACAACCGATTCCGATATGCTTGAAGCCGTAATTGCCGCAGCAGAAGAAACAAATTCACCCGTAATTATCGGAACTGCCGAAGTTCTTTTACCATTTGGTGAACTTAAGCTTATTGCGCCTTCTATTTTGGCGGCTGCCAAAAGAGCAAAGGTTCCCGTTGTTATGCATTACGACCACGGTCTTACCTTTGACAGATGCATTGAAGCACTGAAACTAGGATTTTCTTCACTTATGTTCGACGGTTCTACCGAAGACTATGACACCAACATTGCAAACACCCGTGAAATAGTTAAAATTGCTCATTCCTACGGTGCTACGGTTGAAGGCGAAATCGGCCATGTGGGCCAAGCCGCTACCGATGATGGTGCTAATTCGGAAATGTACACAACCGCAGATGAAGCCGAAGCATATATTAAGGCAACCGGCGTAGACGCTTTAGCTATTGCTATAGGTACTGCCCACGGCGTATATAAAAACAAGCCTAAACTTAATTTAGAGCGTTTGAGTGAAATCCGCGGCAGAGTTGACACTCCCCTTGTTCTTCACGGTGGCAGTGGTCTTTCCGATGATGATTTTAGAAACACCATTAAAAACGGTATTGCTAAAATGAACATTTTTACCGACCTTTGCCTTGCCGGAGAAGAAGCTATGAAGGAAGGCTTGGAAAAGGGCCTTTCTTACCTTGAAATTAGAAATCTAAAGGTTGAAAAAATTAAAGAATCGGTAAAACGCAAAATGGAACTCTTTGGTTCCGCAGGTAAAGCGTAAAATTAAAACCGCCTATCGAAAGATAGGCGGTTTTTGTAGATTATTGAATTTTTAGCAGCAAGGTAGTATAATTTAAGGGTAAATTATTTTTTCGGAGTAGACTATGAATTTTAACGAAAAACTACAAGAACTTAGAAAGCAGAAAAACCTTACTCAAGAAGAACTTGCCGAACACCTTTTTGTTTCGAGAACGGCGGTTTCTAAATGGGAACTTGGTAAAGGTTACCCTAATATAGATACCCTTAAAGCTATTTCAGAATTCTTTAACGTTACGGTAGACGAGTTGCTTTCGGGAAAGGAAATATTAAACCTTGCCGAACAAGACGCGAAACAAAAACAGAACCATTTTAAAGATTTAGCCTTTGGCTTTTTTGATATTTGCGCTGCGCTCTTTTTGTTTTTACCCTTTTTTGGCCAAAAAGTTGGCGACGCGGTAGTTGAAGTTTCGCTATTATCTTTTTCGGGCGGACAGCCTTATTTAAAGGTTATTTACTTAATTCTTGTAGCGGTTTTAGTGCTGTTTGGTATTATGAGTTTAGCGCTTCAAAACCTAAAGGCCAGATTTTGGGCCGCCTATAAGGGCACAATTTCTATTATACTTTCGGCCTTTGGAGTA
>JAZODO010000118.1:0-2469 GCA_045597065.1 Acutalibacteraceae bacterium
TTTTCGGCTAATAGTTCACTTTGATTGAACCCACGTATTCTATACGGAATAAGCGACATCGGAACAAAAGTTATAAAGTCAATATTTTCTTTACCAAACTTTTTAGCAGCTGCTTCGGCCATTATCTTTCCTAAAATCGGAACACAGGTAAATCTTTTCTTAAACTTAAACCTATAAACCATTATCTGCGCGCAATCTTCATTATAGTATGGCGCAACAACCCCGTCAAAGTGGTATACGTGTTTCTTGCAGTCGCAAGACTTAACATTTAAACCGCACCGAAAACAAGTTTCTTCTTTAATAACTTCTATCCAACCGGCACATCTATCGCAAAACTGTTCGGAAATTACTGCTTTATCGCACACCGGACATTTATGAGGATAGAGAGTATCGATAATTGCATCAATAAGTTTCATTATTTTGTTTTCCTAATAACAAATATTTAAGAGCCGTATATCTTAAAGTTTTACGGTCATTTTCTATCATTCTATAGAAAATTTCTGTATTACCAACCAGTACTATTAGTTTTTTAGCTCTGGTAATTGCGGTATAAAGAAGATTCCTATACTGAAGTAAATTAGAGGTATCAAATAATGGCAATATAACGCAATCAAACTCGCAACCTTGGCTTTTATGAACAGTAATGGCGTATGCTAGTTCTAAAAGACCTAAATTTTCATCATAGTAAGTTGCAACCTTGTCGTCATATCTAACCTTAAGTGTTCGGCTTCTAAGGTCTATAGATTCAATAAACCCGATATCGCCGTTATATACGCCGGAACCTGATTCGCCGTTATCTGCTTCCCAAAGAATATCGTAATCATTCTTTATATGCATAACCTTGTCGCCAACCCTAAAGGAGTTCCCCTTAAAATGAAGTTCGGGAGCGCTTTTAGTATTAGGGTTAAGCTTGTCCTGTAAAAGATTGTTTATATTAAGAGTTCCACAATCTTTTTTTCTTGAAGGACATAAAATTTGAATATCATATAATGGGTCAAAATTATAGGCGTTTGGCAGTCGTTCGTAACATAAATCAACAACGGTTTTAACGGTTGAATTTAGAGTAGATTTTTTTATAAAGAAAAAATCATTCGTTTTTTCAAAATCTTCCGGAATTTTTCCAGAAATAATGTCATGAGCAAAACTAACAATAGAACTTTCTGCAGATTGACGAAATATTTTTTTAAGCTTAACGAACGGAACAACTCCGGATGTAATTAAGTCGTTTAAAACGTTACCTGCACCTACGCTTGGAAGTTGGTCAGAGTCTCCTACAAGTATAACACGTGTACCTAATCGAGTCGCTTCTAATAAGGCTTTAAATAGTTTAACGTCGACCATAGACATTTCATCAACAATAATTACATCAGCTTCTATAGGATTAGTTTTGTTACGAGCAAAATATTGATTCGAATCGCTTCCCCATTCTACCTCTAATAACCTATGTAGAGTAGACGCATTTCTTCCGGTAAGTTCAGTCATGCGTTTCGCAGCTCTGCCAGTTGGTGCGGCTAGAGCGATTTTCATACCTCTATTATCAAAAATTTCTAAAATTGCGTTAAGTGTAGTAGTTTTACCTGTTCCGGGCCCACCGGTTAGAATAAATAAACTATTGCTCATAGCTTCGTTTACGGCAGCAATTTGAATAGGGTCAAACCGAATTCCAAGCCTTAACTGAGCAAATTCTAACTCTTGTTCAGAAATATTGTATAAATTAGAATTGTTATCTAAAAGAGTTTTAATTCTGCTAGCGATAAATTCTTCAGCCAACGCATAATCGGGTAAAAAAATATAGTTTACGCCATCTATCTCGTAATCAAAAAGTTGCATCGAGTCTACCAAAAACTCAATATTATCTGCAACAGTATCGCAAGAAACCTCTAAAAAACGCGCTGTAACGGTATTTAGTTTATCCTTGGGTAAGCAGGTGTGGCCATTAGATAAATTCGATTTTAGAACGTATAAAACGCCAGCAGAAACCCTATCGATATTATCTTTTTCGATATTCATAGTTTGCGCAATTTCGTCAACGCGTTCAAAAGAAAAGTTGACTCCATCTTTACAAAGGTTATAGGGGTTTTGATTTATAAGTTCAATGCTATTTACTCCTAAAACCTTAAAAATCTCGGTTGCTTCCGAGGGCGTAATTTTATAACGCGATAAAGTCATCATAATATCGCGAATACCGAATTGTTGCTTATATTGGTCAGCAATAGAATAGGCCTTTTCAGAAGAAATGCCTTTAATTTCGGTTAATCGGAGAGGTTCATTATCTATAATTTCTAATGTATTTTCTTTAAAACGTTCTACAATTTTTAAGGCAGTTGCCGGCCCTACGCCTTTAATTGAGCCACTAGACAAATACTTTAAAATTTGAGCTTGAGTTTCAGGCGCAGAAATTTCGCAAAATTCGCATTTGAATTGTTGACCGTATGTTGGATGGATAATATAATTACCAATTACAGTAAT
>JAZODO010000119.1:0-1822 GCA_045597065.1 Acutalibacteraceae bacterium
TTGTCAGGAGAATATTTATGTGGCTTTTAATGGCAGTTTTATCTGCGGTTTTTGCGGGTCTAACCTCTGTTCTTGCTAAATGCGGAATAAATAAGACCGATTCCGACCTTGCTACCGCCCTTCGCACAATAGTTGTGCTACTATTTTCTTGGGTAATGGTATTTGTTAAAGGTTCGGCGGGTACTATAACCGATATAAGCCTTCGTTCGCTCATCTTTTTAGTTTTATCAGGTCTTGCAACAGGCGCTTCTTGGATTTGCTACTTTAAAGCCCTTTCAATCGGTGATGTTAATAAGGTTGTCCCTATCGACAAATCCAGTACAATTTTAACCGTTATTTTAGCAATAATCTTATTTGGCGAAATAAACAACTTACATATAAAACTTATCGGTACGGTTCTTTTAGCGGTTGGCATTTTCCTTATGATAGAAAAGAAACAAACCGAGCAAAAAAGCGAAAAGGGTCCTTGGATGCTCTATGCCGTTTTATCGGCCGTTTTTGCCGCTCTTACCTCGGTTCTCGCTAAGGTAGGAATAGAAAATGTCGAATCTAACCTCGCTACTGCAATTCGCACCTGCGTTGTGCTTATAATGGCTTGGGTAATCGTTTTTGCAAAGGGCAAAAACAAGGGCCTTAAAACCCTGGATAAACGCGAACTTTTATTTATTTCGCTTTCGGGTCTTGCTACGGGCGGCTCTTGGCTTTGCTACTACTATGCTATTCAAAACGGTATAGTTAGCGTTGTTGTTCCTATCGATAAAATGAGTATTTTATTAGCCGTTGCCTTCTCGTTTGTTTTCTTTAAAGAAAAACTTACCCTAAAAAGCCTAATAGGTCTTGGCCTAATGCTAACGGGCACACTTGTAATGGCAATTTTCTGCTAAAAACTAATTTTCGGAGGTAAAGTATGAACTTTTTAGAAGAAAGAATTTTAAAAGACGGAATTATAAAACCCGGTAACGTTTTAAAGGTTGATAGTTTTTTAAATCACCAAATGGACGTTAATCTTTTAGACGAAATTGGCCGAGAATTTCACCGCCGTTTTAAAGAAGAAAAAATTACTAAAATTCTAACCATCGAAGCTTCGGGAATAGCTATTGCATACCCCGTTGCGCGTGAATTTAACGTGCCGCTGGTTTTTGCTAAAAAGGCTAAATCGGTTAATATCGACGGCGATGTTTTCGTAGCCGAAGTTGAATCTTTTACCCATAAAAACAAAAACCAAGTAATAGTTTCTAAAAAGTATTTATCTCCTAGTGATAACGTACTTATTATCGACGATTTTTTAGCTAACGGTTGCGCTCTTCAAGGCCTTATTTCTATTGTTGAATCGGCCGGAGCCAGTGTTGCGGGATTAGGAATCGCTATTGAAAAGGGCTTCCAAATCGGGGGTAGGGTAATAAGAAATTTAGGTTACCGCCTGGAATCTTTAGCTATAGTAGATTCAATGAACGACCAAGACGGAACAATCGAATTTAGAAAGCAATAAAAATTTGCCGACAGAAAGAACGCGTGAGCGAATTTTCTGTCGGCTTTTTCTTTTTGGGTTTTAATAAATTTAACTTGAATAATATGCTATTATATTATATAATAAATTAAATATTGATATTATGGAGATATTATGTCGACCCAAAACAAAACAAATGAGCAAATTTTAAAGTCTATGGAAGGCTATATAGCCCGAGTAAAAGAAATTTTACCTACAATTTATAGCTATACTCCTAAGGCTTGTATAAATACCTACGGTTGTCAACAAAACGTATCCGACAGCGAAAAAATTAAAGGCATTATGGAATCTATGGGTTACGAACTAACCGAAGAC
>JAZODO010000120.1:0-4197 GCA_045597065.1 Acutalibacteraceae bacterium
TATTTAATAACAAACAAAATGATAACAGGAAAAGACTGTCTGTTAGGTATTGTTTGTATGTTCGTGAGTTTTGCTGTTATGCAAAACAGAGTGCTTGCAATCAATGGAATCTCCTACAAGGATATGTTAAATATAATCAAATCCAAAACGTAAATTCCAATTTTATGAACAGAACGAAAGCCTCACTCTGACGAGGGAGGTGGATTTTGCGAAGCAAAAGACAGAGGGAGAGAACACTACCCCTCAGTCACTTCGTGACAGCTCCCCTGACAAGGGGACCCTTTCTTATTGTTGCTTGGATTATTCGCTAAATTGGAATTTATCGAATAGATGATATTTGTTTAGAAAAGAGTTTTAGGTTCTCCTAACAAGTGACATTTGGGCTCCCAAATGTCCTGCTTGTTACGGTATAAGACAAAAATTAAAGGAAGCACGAAATTTTCGTGCTTCCTTTTTACTGTCCTTTAGAGTACGACTCTTATGCGGAGGTTTTTATTTTTTACATTGAATCGGGTGCGGTAATTTTGAGCATTGCTAAAATGTTTTTAATAACAATAAGGGTTGCGTTACAAAGGCTAAGACGGGCTTGGAGAAGACCTTCGTTTTCGCCCTTAACGCGACAAGCGTTATAGAACTTATGAAATTTTGTAGCAAGTTCGACAACGTAGTGGGTCATTTTAGCAGGGTCATAGGTTTTAGCCGAATTTACAACCTCATCGGTAAGGCCGGCAATATGAAGAATAAGTTCCCTTTCTTCCGGAGCCTCAAGTAGGGCTAATTCTTCGGCGGAACAGGTTCTAAGGTTAATTCCTTCGGCCGCAAGATTTCTCATAATGCTACTAATTCTAGCACAAGCGTATTGAACATAGTAAACGGGGTTTTGGTTGGTTTCTTCTACCGCTAGGTCTAAATCGAAATCGAAATGAGAGTTAGGTTCGCGGAGGTTGAAGAAAAAACGAGCCGCATCGATAGGAACTTCGTCAAGTAAGGTAACAAGGGTAATTGCTTTACCCGAACGCTTAGAGGCTTTAATAACTTCGCCATCTTTAACGAGGCGAACCATTTGCATTAAAAGGGCGTCGAGTTTAGATGCGTCTACCCCTAAGGCGGTTAGGGCCGATTTTAGGCGAGGAACATAACCGTGATGGTCGGCACCGAGAACGTCGATAGCCTTATCGAAACCGCGGGTAACGAGTTTGTTATAGTGGTAGGCAATATCGGGCACAACGTAGGTAGGAACACCGTTAGAACGAACTAAAACAAAGTCTTCGGCGCCAAAGTCGGAACCCTTAAACCAAAGGGCATCTTCCTTAATATAGGTATGGCCCGATTCTTTAAGGAGTTCTATAATTTTTGCGGTTTCGCCCGAAGCGTGGAGCGAACTTTCTTTAAACCAGGTATTGTACTCAATACGGTATTTTAAAAGGTCATCGTGAAGGCCTTGAATATTTTTAGGAAGCGCGAAATCTACAAGAGCCTTTCTGCGGTCGGCTTCGGTAGCCGACATAAAACTATCGCCATGAATTTCGGCAAAGTTTTTAGCGTGGGCAATAATATCGGCGCCGTGATAAGAATCTTCGGGCATTTCTACGCTATTATCAAAAATTTGCTGATAACGAAGGTCTAGCGAAAGGCCGAACTTATTTATTTGGTTGCCGGCATCGTTAATATAAAACTCGCGTTCTACATAGTAGCCTGCGGTACTGAGAACCGAAGCAAGGCAGTCGCCAAGCGCGCCACCGCGAGCGTTACCGATATGCATAGGGCCGGTAGGATTAGCCGAAACGAATTCTACTAAAACCTTTTTACCTTTACCAAAGTCGCTTTTACCGTAGTCTTCGGTCTTTTCTAAAACGTCGGACACGATATCGGCATAGTAGTTATCGGCAAGAAAAAAGTTAATAAAACCGGGGCCTGCAATTTCGAAAGATTTAATATAACTGCCCGAAAGGTTAAAACGTTCGGTTAATGATTCGGCAATTTTACGAGGAGCATTTCTAAAAGCCTTAGACCAAACCATTGCCGCATTTACGGCATAGTCGCCGTGGTCGCGGTTTTGGGGGATTTCTATTTTAAAGGGGGTAAGTTCTGCTGCGGGCAAAACCCCTTGTTCAATAGCTTCCTTTGCGGCCGAATAGATTATATTTTCGATTTGCTCTTTTGCAATAGCCACGATTTTTGACATTTTAAATCTCCTTAATTTTGATTTCCATTATGTTTTTACTAATAAGCCCCGAATAGACGTCGATAGTGTAGCTCATATAGAGTTTACCGCCATTTTCGGTAAGCTCCGGCATTAAACTTTCGCCAAAAATTCCAATAACAAAATCACCCTCGGGGGTATTATACAGGCAGGAATGTCGCCTACCCTTTTCTATTATTAGTTGGCTTTCCATACCTCCGCTACGTTCAAGAGTAACGGTATTATTAAAAACGGTTATTTTACTAGACACATTTTTAGCGCCTATGGCTTCGTTTTCGTTATAGGTAATTTCTACCTTATCATCTTTAAAAAGATAGTTGCCCGTTGTTGTAAAAGTAGTAACGTCGGGCTCTTGGTCGGGGTACTCGGCTGTACCGTTAATTTCAATTAGAACCTGCTTCATACTTGCTTATATTCACCAATTTTACGTTATTATTTTCTATTTCTTTTCCGAGTAAAACGTTAGCAATTTTAGAAAAACTTTCGGTAAGGTCGCTAACGTAGAAATCAGTTTTAGAGGGGGTTTGAGTATCTTTTAGCATACCGAGTTTTAGAAGATGTTCGGCAACAGCTTTAGCGGTTGAAGAACCCATATTAACAAGGGTTACACCGTTTCCTACAACCTTTTTGATTGCATCTTCGAGTACGGGGTAATGGGTACAACCTAAAATTAAAGTATCTACCCCGGCGGCTACGATAGGTTCTAAATAGCGTTTAACCGTTCCTAGAACTACCTCGTCGGTTGCCGAAACCCAACCCTCTTCTACAAGGGGAACAAAAAGCGGACAACTAACGGTTACAACTTCGGCGGTTGGAAGAAGTTTATTAATAAGTTTTTTGTGGGCACCGTTGTTTATTGTAGCGGCGGTTGCAATAACGCCAATTTTGTTATTTTTAGTAGAAGAAACGGCATCTTTAACCGAATTTTCTACAACGCCCGCAAAGGGTACGGGTAGGTCGTTAGCGGTAGAGGCGGCAACGGCACTTACCGTTCCGCAAGCAGCTACGATATATTTAACATTTTTAGAAAGAAGGAAGTTTTCATCTTGTTTTGCGTAACTGATAATAGTTTCGTTACTTCGGCTACCATAAGGCACACGGCCGGTATCGCCAAAATAAACAATATCTTCAAAGGGTAATACCTTTTGAAGTTCTTTTAAAACGGTTAAGCCGCCAAGACCCGAATCGAAAACGCCAATAGGCCTATTATCTGCCACAAAAAAACCTCCTTTAAAACACTATTTATACCATTTTACACATTTGTTCATATTATATTACCATATTTTGATATAAACTTCAAGAATATATTATATAATAACTTTGTTGAGTTTTATTGAGCACAAGAGGTGTCGAGATACTCTGCGCCGACGTTTTTTCGACCGCTGCGAGCGGTTGGCGAAAAAACCTGTCGTGCTCGAGACTTCACCGATACAAAACGCTAACGCGCGTTTTGTACGGCTTCGACGAACTCTCGGCCTCAAGAGGCCTCGAGTCCCAAATTTGAGCACAGATGAAATAAAAAAGGAACCAACCTATCGGTTGATTCCTTTTTTATTTGGTCCGAGTGTCGAGATTCGAACTCGAGGCCTCTTGAACCCCATTCAAGCGCGATACCAAACTTCGCCACACCCGGATGCTTTTTGTCAGCAAATGTGATTATATCACAGAGCTTTATAAAAATCAAGTAGTTTTTTAAAAAAACAACCGATATTTTTCATATCGGTTGTTTTAGAAAATATTACATATCACCAAAGCCGGTTTCTACGAGTTCTACAAGAGCATTGAGAGCTGCTTCTTCGTCGGGACCGTCTACAATAATAGAGATTTTGGTTCCGCCAACAATGCCGAGAGAAAGTACGCCGAGTAAGCTTTTAGCGTTTACTCTTCTTTCTTCTTTTTCTACCCAAACGGTAGACTTAAATTCGTTAGCTTTTTGAATGAAGAAGGTTGCAGGTCTTGCATGAAGGCCAACTTGGTTATTGATTACTACTTCT
>JAZODO010000121.1:0-1825 GCA_045597065.1 Acutalibacteraceae bacterium
ATTCCCTACATAATGAAGGCTAAAAACCTTACAGCCGACCAGGTTGAAGACATTTTAAATAAAAAGTCGGGTCTACTTGGCGTTAGCGGAATTTCAAACGATTCGAGAAACGTTGAAGCGGCCGCTAAAGAAGGCAATTACCGCGCACAGTTAGCACTTAAAATACTAGCTAACGGAATTAAAAAGCATATAGGAAGCTATATTGCCGAACTAAACGGTATAGACGCTTTAGTGTTTACCGCGGGAATTGGCGAAAATTCCGCTACTATGAGAAGTATGGTTTGCGAAAACCTAGACTTCTTTGGAATTAAAATTGATGAAGATAAGAATTCTTCGGCAAGAGGAAAAGCTGCAGATATTTCCTGTGACGACGCTAAGGTTAAAACCTTAGTTATTCCTACCAACGAAGAATATATGATAGCACTAGACACAGTAAAGTTTTGTAAGGAGTAAAAACTATGGCAAATATTTCAGAAGCTGAAATCCGCGAGGTTGTAAGCCAGGTTTTAAATAAAATTCAATCTACCACTACTACCGATTGGGACAGCACCCATTACGGCAGCCGCAAATTTGTAGGCGTTTATAGCGATATGAACGATGCTATCCAAGCCGCAAGTAAGGGTTATGCCGCAGTACGCGCTATGTCGGTTGCAGAACGCGAAGCAATTATTACCGAAATTCGCCGTTTAACAAGAGCTGAAGCTCCAATTATGGCAAAGCTCGGCGTTGCCGAAACCGGTATGGGTAGAGTAGACCACAAAACCGCTAAACACATTTTAGTAGCCGATAAAACCCCCGGAACCGAAGATATTGTTTCTAACGCTCGAACCGGCGATAATGGCCTTACGCTTATAGAAATGGCACCTTTTGGAGTTGTAGGTTCTATTACCCCCAGCACCAACCCCAGTGAAACCGTTATTTGTAACAGTATTGGTATGATTGCCGCAGGAAACGGCGTTGTATTTAATCCCCACACTAACGCAATTTCTGTTTCGAACTATGCGGTAGACCTTGTAAACCGCGCTTCTAAAGCTATGGGCGGACCTGAAGTGCTTGTATGCTCTATGGTTAAACCTACCCTTGATTCGGCAGCAGTTATGCAATCCCACCCACTTGTTCGTTTACTTGTTTGTACCGGTGGACCCGGAGTTGTTAAAGCAGTTTTATCTTCGGGCAAGAAGGCTATTGGCGCAGGCGCAGGTAACCCCCCTGTTATTGTTGACGATACCGCCGACATTGCGAAAGCAGGTAAAGATATTATTGATGGTTGTACCTTTGATAACAACCTCCCCTGTATTGCAGAAAAGGAAGTTTTCGCGTTTAGTAACATTGCCGACGCTTTAATTTCGGCTATGACTAAAAACGGCGCTTATCTTATAGATTCGGCTCAAGCAGAGCGTTTAGCAAAGGTTGTTCTTGTTGAAAAGAAAAACAAAGATGGTAAAACCTTTAAAATTATTAACCGCGACTGCGTTGGCCGCGATGCTAGCGTATTACTTGAAAAGATTGGTATTAAGGTTGGTAAAGAAATTCGTTGCATTATTTGCGAAACCGACTTTAACCACGAATTCGTTCAAGAAGAACTTATGATGCCTATTCTCCCTATTGTTAGAGTTTCTAACATCGACGAAGCTATCGAGCTTGCAGTTAAGGCAGAACACGGCAACAGACATACCGCACACATGCATTCCAAGAATATTGACAACCTTTCTCGCTTTGCACGCGCGGTTGAAACTACAATATTCGTTAAAAACGCGCCTTCTTACGCAGGAATTGGTTTTGGTGGCGAAGGACATACAACCTTTACCATCGCAGGACCTACCGG
>JAZODO010000122.1:0-1614 GCA_045597065.1 Acutalibacteraceae bacterium
CTTGGCCTCCGACTTCTCGAAAGCAAAAACTTGCTTCGGTAGACGAACTTTATGCTTCTATCGGCTATGGCGGAATTTCGCTTGAAAAGCTAATTCCAAGAATTAAAGAAGACTATACTAAACTTCTTAAATCGGCCGAAAAACCCTCTATCGAAGAATATATTAAAAAACACGTTGTTCGTTCGCCCGAAGGTGTTGTTATCGAGGGTATCGATAACTGTCTTGTTAAACTTTCTAAATGTTGTGCGCCTCTTCCCGGCGACGATATTATCGGCTTTATTACAAGAGGCCACGGCGTTTCGGTTCATAAACGTGACTGTGTTAATGTTCCCGCTAATATTGCTGCCTCTAGTGAGCCTAATCGTTGGATTAAAGCCTATTGGGCCGATTCGGGTCAACAAAACTTTACCTCAACCCTTCATATCGATGCGCTCGACCGCGACGGTATTTTAGCCGAGGTTACAAACGTTCTCTTTAATATGCGCGTTGGACTTCATGCGGTTAATGCTCGCGCTGTAAAAGGTGGCCATTGTGCTATTACCGTAACTGTTTCGGCCGCTAACGTTGAACACCTAAAAAGCATTATTGAAAAGCTTTCTAAACTTAGCGGAGTCTTCTCGGCAGAACGCATCAATCAGTAGGTGAACTATGGAAATTAAATGTTTACCCTTGGGTGATTTTGGCGCTAATTGCTATCTCGTTAAAACGAACTTTGCCGCCCTTGTTATCGACCCCTTTTCGGCCGACCAAAGGGTGCTGGGCTTTTTAAACGAAAATAGCGGTTTAGAAAAATATGTGCTTCTTACCCACTTTCATTTCGACCATATTTTAGGCGCTAATGAAATTAGAAAGCAAACCGGTGCTAAAATTGTTATAGGCGAAAAAGATGCCATAGGGCTAATAGACCCAACCCTTAGCCTTTCGGCTATGGTAGGCGTAAAGCAAGAACTATTTACGCCCGATATAACTCTAGCCGACAACCAAACGCTAAACCTAAAAGATACCTATATTACCGCCCTTCATACGCCTGGTCATACCGAAGGTTCGGTTTGCTACATTTTAGAAAACGTTATGTTTAGCGGCGATACTCTTTTTAAGCAAAGTATTGGTCGAACCGATTTCCCAACAGGAAGCGCTGCTAATATGAAAGCTTCGTTAAACCGATTAAAAGGTTTAGAAAAAGACTATATTATTTATTCGGGCCACGGAGAAGCAACAACCCTTTTTGCCGAAATTAAAAATAATCCTTATCTTTTTTAAAGGAACTTTATGAATCTTTGTAATATAAATCATAATTTTAATTATGAGCTTGAAAAACTTTGCAGAATATTTCTGCCACACGAAAAAATAAATATTCTAAACCAAATAGAGGAATCTGAAACCTTTGCGGTTTGCAGTTTAAACGGTAATTCGGCCGAAAGCAGTTTAACCATTTTCGGAAAAACATACTCTTTTTCCGAACCTAGTTTAGAAAATACCGAAAAAGCAAACGAACTAGCCCTTGCAACAAGCCTTTTTAACTGTTTTAAAGCGGCTACCGGCTATACTCCGGAATGGGGTCTGCTAACCGGTGTTCGTCCCGCAAAACTTTATTATAGGCTTTTAAAGGCTTAT
>JAZODO010000123.1:0-3639 GCA_045597065.1 Acutalibacteraceae bacterium
TATTAAATCAATAACTAAATTACTCTTTTTAGCGTAAAAATTAACCTGTCAATATCATTATACGAATTGAATATCGAAGTAGAAACTCTTACGGTACCTTTATCGATTGTACCGATTGATTTATGAGCTAGAGGAGCGCAATGAAAGCCGGTTCTAACGGCAATATTATTGTTTGCTAAAACCTTTCCAACATATTCGCTGTTATGAGATTTTAAATTAAACGAAACTACCGGTGCAAACATATATTTTTTCGGCTCTTCTGTATATAAATCGGCTTTAAGTTCGAGCAGATTATAATACAAATATCGACAAAGTTTTATCTCATGAGAATAAATGTTTTCAATACCCTTTTCTTTAACAAATTTAGCGCCCGAAGCGACTCCGGCAATACCGGGTAAATTTATCGTTCCGCTTTCAATTCTTTCGGGCAATTCTTCGGGTTGGGTAATTTCAAGTGAATTAATGCCTGTACCACCTTTAATTAAAACTTTTTCAATCTCGTTTTGAGCAACTAAAACACCTATGCCCATTGGCGCATACAGCCCTTTATGAGGAGCAATACAAAGATAATCTATATTCATTTCATTCATATCAATCGGAATAATTCCAACGCCTTGCGCTCCATCAACAGCAAAAAATAAATTATATTTTTTACAAAGGTTACCTATCTTTTTAAGCGGCAAAACTCTTCCCGTTACGTTTGAAGCAGCAGTTACCATTATCATTTTAGTATTGCTTCTTATTTTCTTTTCGAAATCTTTTATCGTTTCTTGTTCATCGTCAAAAACATTAGCAACAGAATATTGAATTTTATTTTCGTTATACATGCTGAAAACCGGCCTTACTACTGCATTGTGTTCAAGCGATGATATAATTATATGGTCACCTGCTTTTAACACTCCTTCTAATACGGTATTTATTGCATGCGTGCAGTTCATAGTAAAACAAACGTTATTTTCGCTTTTAGCATTTACAAGTTCTTTTATTTCATTTCTGCAATTATAAACAAGCATAGCAGCTTTGTTCGATGTTTCATAACCGCTGCGACCGGGATTTGCAGAGAGATTCTTTAAAGTATAGTTTACTGCATTTACAACCGAATTTGGCTTTATGCCGGTTGTAGCAGAGTTGTCTAAATATATCACATTAACACCTCAAAAAAACGCACAGGAAACCCTGTGCATTTAATTTATTGTTTATTTACTTCAATAATTTTAACATTATTTTGTTTTAATATTTGAACGGCTTTTGTTATATCTCCAAAAACAAGAATACCATAACCGCAGCCAAGTCTGCCAAGACCCGAACTATTACGTTCTACAGAAGCTTTATAGCCATTATTTCGTAATATATCTCTACCTCTAATAGCATAGGTAACCGTTCCAGTAACAATAATGTGTTTCATAAGGTTCACCCCAAACAATTTTCCTACACCATATTTTATGTAATTATTATATAAATGACAAAACTCCCGAACAAAATGTTCGGGAGTAAATTTTAAACTTTTAACATAGAACTTAAGAAGGCTTTAAGGCTTTTGCTTTGAGGATTATCGAATATATCGTTTGGTGTTCCCTCTTCAGCAATACAACCATTATCCATAAAAATTACTCTATCGGAAACTTCTTTTGCAAAACCCATTTCGTGGGTAACAATTATCATTGTTCTTCCTTGTTTTGCAAGGTTAGATATAACCTTTAAAACTTCAACCGTGATTTGCGGGTCTAGCGCCGAAGTCGGTTCATCAAAACAAAGAATCTTAGGCGATAACATAAGAGCGCGAGCAATAGCAACGCGTTGTTGTTGTCCGCCGGAAAGTTCGCAAGGATAATTAGACAATTTATCTGCCAGGCCTACACTTTCTATAACAGAAACAGCTTCATCTCGAAGTTTATCGAACGCTTCTTTCTTTTCTTCTTTAGAAAGTTTTTGTTTTTTAAGTTTTTTCTTTAAATCTAATTTTGGCGCAAGCATAACGTTATCTAAAACATTATATTGCGGAAAAAGATTAAAAGATTGAAAAACAAGGCCTGTTGAAAGTTGATTTTCTCGTTTTTCTTCTGCAGAAAGTTTTTCGGTAGCCTCTGAATTAAATAACACTCGCTCTCCAACACCAATGAAGCCGCTATTAGCGGTTTCAAGGCCGGTAATACAGCGAAGCAATGTAGTTTTTCCGCTACCTGAAGAGCCTATTATTGAAACAACAGAACCTTCGTCTTGAGAAAAAGAAATTCCTTTAAGTACCTGTACCTTGCCGAAGTTCTTGCATATATTTTTAACTTCTAAAAGTGCCATATACTTAACTCCTAAAATAATTTAATTTCTTTTCTATGAAGCCGAAAAGTAGCGATAATACACCGTTAAAGATTAGGAAGAAGGCACCCGTATAAAATAACGGCCAAATCACACCAACACCCGCATAGCGCTCTGCACACATTAGTATTTCAGCAACAGCTATAACGCGAGCAAGCGAAGTATCTTTAACTAGGGTTATAATTTCATTACTCATTGGTGGAACAATTCTTTTTATAACCTGTAAAAGAACAACCTTTAAAAAAGTTTCGGTTTTAGTCATACCAAGAACTTGTCCTGCTTCATATTGACCGCGAGAAATACTTTCAATTCCTCCACGATATATTTCACTAAAATAACACGCGTAGTTTATTACAAAAGCAATTACTGCAGCCAACATTCTGTTTCTCATCGGAATATTAAGAAGAATTCCCGGAAGATACATTACGACAAAAAGCTGGAGCATCAGAGGGGTTCCTCTGATGATCCAGACAAATACCTTAGTAAGCCAAGAAAGCGGCTTAAATTTAGACATAGAGCCAAATGTAATAATTAAACCGAGAGGAATTGCCATAAGCAAGGTTAGTGCAAATAATAGACAATTTTCTCCAAAACCGACAAGCAATTCATTTGTTATGGTTGCAAATGATGAACTTGCCATTTTAATACCTCAATTATTTTTTAACAACCATTACCTGTTGATTTTCCATATAAGGAATAGTAATGCTCATAGTTGCTTTTCTGTCTTCATCAATGGTCATACCATTCCAAATACAGTCAATGCTTTTTGCTTTAAGTTCGGCTTCTTTAGAGTTCCAGTTAATTTCTACAAACTCTGCTTCCACGCCAAGAACTTCGCAAACAGCTTTAGCAAATTCAGTTTCAAAACCAACTAGATTATTGTCGACATCAAAATAGTTCATAGGAGCAAAATAAGTGATACCAATAATCATTTTACCCTTGTTCTTAATGTATTCCCAGTCGGAATCTTTTTCAGATTGTTTGAAAGGTTCGAAAGAATCGGTAGCAACAATTCTGTCTTGGAGTTTATAGGTTTTTGCAATTTGTTCAAGTTTGCCGTTGTCTTTTAAGGTTTTAATTGCTTCGTTAACCTTTGCAGTAACGTCGGAACCTTTTCTAAAAGCAATACCGTAGTATTCGGAGGCATAGCCTTCGCCTTCTACAACAATGTCTTCAAAGTCGGTACCTTCGCCAATAGAACCGATAGACATAACATAGTCTACGATAGCTGCATCAGCAGTGCCTGCTTTTACTTCCATTAGAGCTTTAGTTTGAGTGTCAACTGCGGTATATTCGTAGTCGGTAAGAGTTTTTGCAACCTTTTCA
>JAZODO010000124.1:0-2617 GCA_045597065.1 Acutalibacteraceae bacterium
CCCATAACCGAAAGGTTAGCAACGTCGCTTCCGGGTTTAAGACCTGCGGCAACCGTTTTGCAAAGGCCAACCTCGCTTACTTTTGCCAAAGCGTCCATATTAGGTTTATCGGCAAGTTCCATAGGTGTTTTGCCGTTTAAAAAATCGCTCTTAGTGTCGGCCATACCGTCACAAAGCAGAACTAAATATTTCATAAAATACCGCCTTTAGTAAATTTATAAATATATTATATTCCTAAAATGTCGGCTTGTAAAGAAAAAAGACTTTATTATTTTGCTAAAATGTAATATTATATAAATATATTATTAAAAGAGGTGATACAAGGTGTCTGCTTTTAAGCCTGAAGTGCTTTCTCCGGCAGGAAATATCGAAATGTTAACCGCCGCCGTAAGGTGTGGGGCCGATGCGGTTTACCTTGGCCTTAACTCTTTTAACGCTCGTCGAAATGCCGAAAACTTTAATCTAAATTCTTTGGCCGAAGCGGTTGCCTTTTGCCATATTCGCGGTGTTAAGGTTTACCTTACCTTAAATATCCAAATTTCCGATACCGAACTTTCCGAAGCGGTTGCTAATACTGTTGCGGCCGCTAACTGCGGAATCGACGGTGTTATTACAGCCGATATAGGCTTCGCTTCTGCTCTTCATAGCGTTATGCCAACCCTCCCTATTCACGCCTCTACCCAAATGACGGTTCATTCCCCCTCGGCTATAAAACCCTTAAAAGAAATGGGTTTTAGTAGGGTAGTGGTTTCGCGCGAAATGAGCAAGCCTGAACTTATAGAATTTTGTAAAACGGCTAAAGACTATAATATGGAGGTCGAAGTATTCGTTCACGGCGCCCTTTGTATGTCTATGTCGGGTCAGTGCTTACTTTCGGCTATGCTCGGCGGCCGGAGCGGTAACCGCGGCCTTTGCGCAGGCCCTTGCCGTTTGCCCTTTGGCGCCCAAAATGGTAACGGGTTCGATTTAAGTCTTAAAGACCTTTCGCTTATTCCTTACCTTTCTGAACTGTCCGATATGGGGGTAGCATCCCTTAAAATAGAGGGCCGAATGAAACGTCCCGAATATGTTGCCGCCGCAACAACCGCCTGCCGCCAAATGTTAGATAACGGCTTTGTGGCTAAAAATGTTGAAGATGCTCTTTCTAAGGTCTTTTCTCGTTCCGGTTTTACAAGCGGCTATTATACCGAAAATTTAGGTAAAGATATGTTCGGTATTAGAACTAAAGATGACGTTACTTCGGCCGATACGGTTTTTGCCTCGCTTCACGAACTTTATCGAAATGAGCGTCAAAGCGTTGCCCTTAAAGGCGAGGTAGAACTAAAAGAAAATGCGCCATTAAAACTTACCGTTTCCGACGGAGAAAATACAGTAACCCTTTTTGGCGAAAAGCCCGAAAAGGCAATAAACCGCCCGCTCGATGAGCAAACCCTTATAGAAAAAATTTCTAAAACGGGCGGAACGCCCTACTTTTTCGAAAGTATAAAGATTAGCCTGGAAAACGGTTTAACAATTAAGGCCTCTGCTATAAACGAACTTAGAAGAACCGCTTTAGAAAAACTTTCAAGCCTTAGAGCCTCGGTTAAAACCCATACCGAAAACCCCTTAAATCTACCTAAATCCGAAAGAAAACCCCCTAAAAATGTTAAAACGGTTATTCGTATAGATAACCTTTCGCAACTTACAAATAAGGCCCAAGAGGCCGACCTTGTTTTAGTTCCTTTGCGCCAAAACCCCGAAAAACTACCTAAAATAAATAACCTTGCGGTAGAACTTCCTCGCGGAATTTCTGCTGAAAACGAGGCACTCTCTCGCCTTAAACTTTTTGCCGAAAATGGTATAAAAACCGCCTTTTGCGGAACCCTTGCCGCTACCGAAATTGCAAGGCAGTTTGGTATGAATATAGTAGCCGATTTTGGGTTTAATACCTTTAACTCTAATACCTTAAAATACTTTGAGCAAAAGGGCGTAAAGGCTGCCGTTTTATCGCCCGAAATGCTAATTAGTCAGGCTAAAAGCCTTAAATCTAACCTACCTATCGGTATTATTTCTTATGGCCGAATCCCTCTAATGTTAACAAGAAATTGTCCTATAAAAAACGGCCTTTCTTGCGAAGAATGTAAAAGGGACAAAACCCTTTGCGACCGAAAAGATACCCTTTTCCCCGTGCGCTGTAATAACGGTTATAGCGAACTTTTAAATTCCAAGGTAATTTGGCTTGCCGACCGCCAAAACGAGTTTAACTTTTTAGACTTTCAAGTTTTATATTTTACAACCGAAACACCCGACAGGGTAGACTCTGTAATTTCGGCATATATGCAAAACCTTTCTCCCGATTGTGAATTTACGCGCGGCCTTTACTACCGCGGAGTAGAATAAAAAACGACAGACTGTTCGCTCACGCCCCGTAGGGCAGTATTTCCTTAAAAATGTGAAATTTAGGCACAATAATGCGTTAAAACCCGCCAATACCCGACAGCGTTATTGGCGGGTTTTGCCTTTTCTTGCACTCTAAATTTTCATTTTAAGGTGCTTCGCAGTTTCGTAGAATAATAAAATTTTCTGTATTTAAGCCACAAAACGCAGAAAGGCTGTCGCCTTTCGAGGCTTTTGGCAA
>JAZODO010000125.1:0-5189 GCA_045597065.1 Acutalibacteraceae bacterium
AAATTATTACCTTGTAAAACAGATTCATTATTTGATATTATAATTAAAACGGTTTCTATAATTGCAGCAATTTCTTTGCTCATATCTTCTACCTTTTTAGTTGCTCATTTTGCATCCGACGCAAAACAACATTCTCTTATTACATCCGCACGAGAAGAGTTTGATTTTGAGAACACCGAAAAAGGTGTCGATAACGCATATAGTTCTTTTGCATCACTCTTAAAACAAAACCCTGACATTAAAGCTTGGATTTCTATTTCAAACACTAATATTGACAACCCTGTATATCAATCGCAAGATAACGATTATTATTTAACCCATAACATGCACAAAAGCGAAAGCCGTTTTGGCGCGTTATTCTTTGATTACAGAAACGTTTTAGACGCAGAAAAACAAAGTAAAAACCTAACAATATACGGACATAATATGAAAGATAAATCTATGTTTGCTACACTTCTAAATTACAGAAGTTTAAGTTTTTATAAAAAAAACCCGTATATTGAACTAAAAACTATTTATAACAAAGAAACCTATATGATTTTCTCGGTTATTATTACCGCTTCGAGTGCTGCAGACGATAACGGTTATCTTTACCCGTTTTACAGACCTAACTTTGGGTCGAAAAAAGAATTTTCAGATTGGCTAGACGAAGCAAAAGAAAGGTCTATTATTGACACAAAAGTTAGCGTTAATGCTAATGATGAAATTCTTACCCTTTCTACCTGTTGTTACGATTTCGAGGGCGCTCGTTTCGTTGTAATGGCTAAAAAGATTGCTGAAAACGAAAAAGTAACTACACCTATAAATGAAGCAAAGTTTAATTCTAACCCCAAATACCCTCAAATTTGGTATGATACAAAAGGGCTTGAAGGATATGCGCCGACCACTAATAAAATCAATTCTAATTTACAAAACAATCAGACTACATCGAATTCAAGCGGAAGCAACAACTCATCCGCTACTGAAAGTACAGTAAGGAACATTACCAACTCGGTCGATTCAAACACGTTAAATTAGTAACATAAAACTGACAATAGCAAATAGTTAAAACAAAAGGAGATATAAAATGTCGAACCTAAAACTTGACATTATTTATTACCAGACCTCTTCCGACTTTGTAATGGAATTTAATCTTAGCGGATGTTGTCGTATGAGAATTTTCAAAGACAAGATAGAGACTAAAAAAGAGTTTGTTTCTGCACTTGCAAAAGATGTTTCAAGAAGCAAAATTATTATAATTGTTACCGATTTATTCGGCGAAGAAAGCGCAATTCCAACCCTATCTCGTGCTATTGGGCTTAACCTTACTTCTCCCGATAAAGCTGCATTTGGAATTGAAAACACAGAAGAAATTTTAATTCCCGAAACGGCAGTTCCGCTTGTTACTAAAGCGGGCATTTTCGGCGGTTGTATTATTGAAAGCGGCCCTCAATCTATAATTGTTGTTTCCAATATGAGAACATTGCGCCACGAAATTATGAAAGCGTATGTTCACAATTACATTTTTGATGTAGGCCAACTTTTTGCTTACCAAGAACGCATGGGGCAAACAACAGTTTTAACACCTGTTACCTTGCCTACCCCAACAAGTGAAAATAATTCTTACGACACCATAGAAACTGCTGAAGATAGTGTTGTTGAAGAAACCGAAAGCCAAGCCGTTTCTGATGAAGTAGAGGTAGCCGAAAAAACTCCTGAAGAAAACACCGATACTAATAACGAAACAGATTTTATCGAAGAACAACCTTTAAATACAGAGCCCGAACAAACCTTTGATATAGAAGAAATTGTTCAAACAGAAGAACCAAAACAGAAACGTAAAAATAAAGGTTCTAGCATAACGCTACTTGTAATAGTAATACTATTACTTATAGCATTTGGCGTTTTGGCTTATTTCTTTATATATTTACCTGCCTTAGGAATAGAGAATCCTATTTTAAGCGAACAAGGTGGTTTTATTTACGACCTTCTTAAAAAATTGAGCTAGGAGTTTATATGGAACATATTATTGAACAGTTTGCTAACTTTTTAAGCGAGTGGTTTATACCGGAAGTTGCAACATTTATTATTTCTATGCTGCCTATTCTCGAACTTCGCGGTGGACTTATTGCTTCAAGCATACTTGGAGTTAACTTGTTTGTTGCTTTCCCTATATGCGTTGTAGCAAATATGTTGCCTATTCCTTTTATACTGCTTTTTATTCGCAAGATATTTGATTTTATTGAGAAAACCAATTTTCTTTGGATGGCAAAACTTGTTAGAAAACTTGATGAAAAAGCAACCAATAAAAGCAAGTCGGTTAACACTGCGAGTTTTTGGGGACTATTCGTTTTAGTTGCAATTCCCCTACCCGGTACAGGCGCTTGGACCGGAGCACTTGTAGCTAATATATTAGGTATAAAACCCGGTCGTGCATTTTGGATTATTACTCTTGGAGTTATTACGGCAGGTATAATTACCGCTCTAATTTCTTACGGAATTCCCGCACTAATATCTTTAATATAACAAATTAAAACGCCCTACAAGCCAGCGGCTTGTAGGGCGTTTTTTATTTTGCTTTAGATTCGCAATAAATACAGCGGTAAACCATATTCTTACGGTCGGTAAGTTTAAACTTGTGGACAAGTTCTTGTTCTACCGAGGTAATACAACGGGGATTATGGCATTTAATGATTCCCTCAATGGTTTCGGGGGGCTCTATTTTTGGCATTTTGGTATTAACACCATTTTTAATTATGTTTACAGTAATGTCGGGGTCGATATAACCGATAACATCTAGGTTAAGTTCGATTTCGGCATCTATTTTAATAATATCTTTACGTCCGCCCTTAACCTTTTTGCTATAAGCGTTATTTATTACCGCAACTAGACAATCAAGTTCGTTAAGGCCAAGCGCTTTATAGAGTTCCATTCCCTTTCCTGCAGTAATGTGGTCGAGAACGATTCCGTTTTCAATGGGACTTATTGTCATTTACTGCACCTCCAAAAGTTTTAGAATTAGCGCCATTCTAATATATTTTCCGTTTTTAGCTTGTTCGAAATATTTGGCTCTCGGGTCATTATCTACCGAAACCGCAATTTCGTTTACACGAGGAAGCGGATGGAGTACGCACATATCGGGTTTTGCAAGTTCTAACTTTTCGGGGGTTAGAATGTAGCTGTCTTTAAGGCGAATATAGTCTTGTTCATTAAAGAAGCGTTCGCGTTGAACCCTTGTCATATAAAGAATATCGAGCTCGGGCATAACCTCTTCGAGGCTTGTCGTTTCAACAAACTCAATATTTTTAGCCCTTAGAACCTCTTCTTTTATGTATTCGGGAACGGTAAGTTCCTTAGGCGATACTAAAACGATTTTAACGTTTTCGTAGCGAGAAAGAGCGCCTATTAATGAATGAACCGTTCTTCCGAATTTAATATCGCCACAAAAACCTATTGTTAGATTATTAAACCTACCCTTTTCGCGGTTTATTGTTAAAAGGTCGGTAAGGGTTTGGGTAGGATGATTATGACCGCCATCGCCCGCGTTAATTACCGGGATTCCCGCGCTCATAGAAGCAACAAGCGGCGCTCCTTCTTTCGGGTGGCGCATAGCAATAATATCGGCATAGTAGCCTACAACCTTAACTGTATCGGAAACGCTTTCTCCCTTAGCAGAAGAAGAACTAGCAGCTTCGGAAAAGCCGAGCACGTTTCCGCCAAGTTCGTACATAGCAGCTTCAAAAGAAAGCCTTGTACGGGTAGAGGGTTCGAAAAATAGGGTTGCAAGTTTTTTGCCGTTACACTTATGGGCGTATTTTTCGGGGTTATCGATAATATCGTTAGCAGTAGCCACGAGTTCATCGATTTCGGCAGTGCTAAGGTCGAGAATATCAATTAAACTTCTCATATTTAAAAAGTCCTTTCACATGGCTTTTTTATTATGCTTTTGCTCCGTTTACTTCGAGATATTTTTTGATTCGGTCAACGTTTTCGCGGTTGGCTTCGTCTTCTTCTAAATATTCGATAATATCATAAACGTCTACAACAGAGTATACGGGGAAACCATATTCTTCGCCAACTTCTGCCATAGCGCTTTTTTCGGTTTGACCTTTTTCTTTGCGGTCTACCATAACGAAGGTGGCGGCAACCTTTGTACCTTTCAGTCCGGATAAAATTGCCATACTTTCGCGAATAGCGGTTCCTGCGGTAATTACGTCTTCAACTATAACAATTTCTTCGCCTTCTTGGGGTTTGTAGCCTACGAATACTCCGCCTTCGCCGTGGTCTTTTTCTTCTTTTCTGTTAAAGAAGAAGGGCACGTCTAAACCTTCGCGAGAAAGAGCGGTAGCAACAGAAACTGCGATAGGAATACCTTTATAAGCAGGGCCGTAAAGAACGGTACGCTTGTTGCCCACCTTTTCGAAATAAGCCTTAGCGTAGAATTCGCCAAGTTTGCAAATTTGGTCTCCGGTTTTAATATCACCAGCGTTTATAAAGTAAGGAATTTTACGGCCGGATTTAGCTGTAAAATCTCCAAATTTAAGCACGCCTGCGCCTTCTAAAAATTTAATAAACTCTCTTTTATATCCTTCCATTTTTACACCTCTAGTCTACAAATTCTGCTACACAGCGTTCATAGGCAGCAACAGGGTCGGCAGCAGCGGTAATGGGGCGACCAACAACTATATAGTCGCTACCAATCTTTTTAGCTTCTGCAGGGGTCATAACGCGCTTTTGGTCGCCAATATCTCCGTCGGCAAAGCGAACACCGGGAGTAACTGTTAAGAAATTTGCTCCGCAGGTTTCGTGAACCTTACCTGCTTCGAGAGGAGAACATACAACACCATCGAGACCTGCTTTGGCCGCATTAGAAGCGTAATGCATAACAACCTTGTCGATAGGTTCTTTAATAAGAAGGTCGTTTTCCATACGTTCTTGGTCGGTAGAGGTAAGTTGGGTTACTGCAATAAGAAGAGGACGTGTTCCGTCTTCACGAGTAAGGCCTTCAAGTGCTGCTTGCATCATAGAAATAGTACCTGCAGCGTGAAGGTTTGTCATATCAACATCTAAACGAGAAAGAACGTTCATAGATTTTTTTACTGTATTGGGAATATCGTGAAGTTTTAAATCTAAAAAGATTTTATGACCTCTTACCTTTAGTTCCTTTACGATTTCGGGACCTTCGGCATAGAAAAGTTCCATACCAATTT